>JBOHSV010000001.1:0-5081 GCA_050921735.1 Gemmatimonadales bacterium
CCACGTTCTCCTCGATCATGAGCGAGCCGAAATCGTTGCATCCGAACCGGAGCGCCAGTTGGCCGATTTTCAGGCCCATCGTCACCCAGCTCGACTGAAGATTGGGCACGTTCTCGAGCACGATGCGCGCGATCGCAATCGTCCGGAGGTACTCCGTCGCCCCCGTCTTCGGCACATGCGACATGGTCGGCGTGTTCTCCGGCTGGAGCGGCCAGGTGATGAACGCCGTGAACCCGCCGGTGCGAGCCTGCAAGGCGCGGACCCGCTCGAGATGTTCGATTCGCTCGGCCAGCGTCTCGCCGATCCCGTACATCATCGTGACCGAGGTCTTCATGCCCTCGTTATGCGCCAGCTCCATGATCTCGAGCCAGCGATCCGCACCGGCCTTCTTCGGGGCGACGATGTCGCGGACGCGCTGGACGAGGATCTCCCCACCGCCACCCGGAATCGAGTCGAGCCCAGCCGCCCGCAGCTCGCGGATGACCTCCACCGCGTCCATCCGGAACACCGTACTGAAAAAGTCCACTTCACTGGGCGAAAACCCGTGAATGTGGATCGGGTGATGCCGCTTGATGTAGCGCATCAGATCCAGGTACCACTCGAACGGAATGTACGGGTTGTGCCCGCCCTGGATCAGGATCTGGACGCCGCCCAGCGTCTTCACCTCGTCGATCTTGCGGCCGATCTGCTCGAACGACAGGACGTACCCCTCAGCGTGCTTGGGGCGGCGGTAAAACGCGCAGAACTTGCAGTCGGCGACGCAGACGTTGGTGTAGTTGATGTTCCGGTCGATGATGTAGCTGACGACGTTCTCGGGGTGCAGCCGCCACCGGGCGTGGTCCGCCAGCCGGCCCAGCTCGAGCAGCGGCGCCCGCTCGTACAGCTCGAGCGCCGCGCGGAATTCCGCCGACGTCCGGTCGACCATGCTCACGCTACTCCCAGGAACTGGAGCGAGCCGTCGGGCACGAGGCCGTCCTGCGCCAGCCGCCGGAAGAAATCGGTCAGGCCGGCCAGGTGTTTGTAGGTGAGCGCGTAGTCCAGCCCGTCGAAGTAGTCCCGGCAGGTCGCCACGGGGACGCCGGTGGCGGCGGCCGCCGCGTCGGCCAGCTCGTCCAGATGCGCCAGCCCCCATGCGCGGGAGGTCAGCAGGGCCTCGTGGCCGCGGCGCGCCGCGCGGGGATCGGCGGCCCGACGCGCCGCCCACACGGCGAAGACGAACGGGAGCCCGGTCCACCGCTTCCACTCAGCGCCCAGATCGTAGGCGTGCGGGTACCCGTCTCGGGCGCCCAGCAACAGCGCCGGGTCGCCGATGACGAGCACCGCGTCGTGCGGGAGGCGTGCCAGGGCCTCGAGATCACTGGCCTCGGCGCGCGCCTGGGCGAACCGGGGCCGGACGTGCCACGCTCGTCGGCACAAGAGCTCGAGGAGCGCCACGGAGGTGCGCGACGCCGCCGACAGGAGGACGGTCCGACCGTCCAGCTCGCCGACCGGCCGTCGACTGTAGAGCATCACACTCTTGACCGGGCCGTCGCTCGAGATGGCGATGTCGGGCAGCAGGACCAGGTCGCGCGCGTGCCGCGCGTACTCGACCGCGCTGATCACGCTGACGTCCAGCTCGCCGGCGACGAGCAGGTCGTTCAACTCGGCCGGCGTGCCGGTCACCAGCGCGCCGGGCGGGCGCACGACACCGCGGTCGAGCGCGCCGTACACCGGGTAACAATTGATGTAGCCGATGCGGCCGAGTCTCATGCGCGCTTCCGCGCGGCGGCCGCCCGGCGGTGCTCGATGTGGAACGTGGGGCCCTCGGGGCCCTCGGGTCGGACGCCGGGCGCCCCGGGGACCCAGTGCTCGAAGGTGCGCACGGGCTGGTACAGGGAGTCGCGCTCCACGGGTTCGCGCCCGGCCCCGCGGATCAGTCCGATGATCTCGTCGTACGACAGCCACATCGGCGTTCCCGCCCCGGCCTCGTGGTACACCCGCTCGAAGACCACGGTGCCTTCCAGGTCGTCGCACCCGAAGGTCAGGGCGATCTGCGAAACGAAGGGTGTCACCATCGGCCAATGGGTCTTCACGTGCGGGATGTTGTCCAGCACCAGCCGGCCGACGGCGATGTTCTTGAGGTCGTCGAAGCCCGTGGTCGCGGTGCCGGTGCGGCCCAGGGCTTCCCCCAGCTCGTTGTGGTCGGGGTGATAGGCGAGCGGGATGTAGCACAGGAACCCGCCGGTCTCGTCCTGGAGGGCGCGCAACGCGAGCAGGTGGTCCACGCGGTCCTCGGGGGTTTCGACGTGCCCGTACAGCATCGTGCAATTGGACGGAATCCCCAGGGCGTGCGCTTCGCGGTGCACGGCGAGCCACTCGTCGCCCGACAGCTTGCGGTCGGCGATGGTCCGCCGGGCGGCGGGGCTGAACACTTCCGCTCCGCCGCCGGGGAGGCTCGTGACGCCGGCCTCGCGCACGGCGGCGAGCACGTCGCGCACCGACAGGCCTTCCAGCCGCGCCAGGTGGGCGACCTCGACGGCCGTGAGCGCCTTGATGTGGACGCCGGGGTGCCGCTCGCCGAGGCCGCGAAACAAGTCGAGGTAATACCGGAGGGTGAGCTTGGGATGCAACCCGCCCACGATGTGGAACTCGCGGGTGGCGTTGGCGCGCGCCGCCTCGGCCTCGGCGAACACCTCGTCCAGGCTGCGCGTGTACGCGCCGTCCTCCTGCGGCATGCGCGCGAACGAGCAGAACACGCACGTGTTGCGCAGCACGCACACGTTGGTGGGGTTGAGGTGCTGGTTGGCGGCGAAGAAGACGCGGTCGCCGTTCCGGCGGCGGTTGGCCGCGTCGGCGAGCTGTCCGATCGTGAGGAGTTCGGGCGAGCGGAACAGGGTCAGCGCGTCCTCCCCGCCGAGGCGCTCACCGTGCTCGACTTTTGCGGCGACGGGGCGGAGGGCGTCCTGCATCACGCCGCGCGCCGGATGGCGAGCGTGACGTTGTGGCCGCCGAACCCGAACGAGTTCGACAGGGCGACGTCGACGTGGCGGCGCACCGCCTGGTTGGGCGCGGAGTCGAGGTCGCAGGCCGGATCGGGCGTGAACTGGTTGATGGTCGGCGGCACGACGCCGCGCTGCGCGACGAGGGCGCACAACGCGGCCTCGAGCGCGCCCGCCGCGCCCAGCAGGTGCCCGGTCATGGACTTCGTGGACCCGAACACGAGCCGGCGCGCGTGCTCGCCGAACACCGTCTTGACCGCCGCGGTTTCGGCGGCGTCACCGTACGGCGTCGAGGTCCCGTGCGCATTGATGTAGCCCACCTGGTCCGGCCGGATGCCGGCGTCGGTCATGGCCAGCCGCATCGCCTCCCGGGCGCCCGACCCGTCCGGCGCCGGGGCGGTGATGTGGTGCGCATCGGCCGTCATGCCGTAACCCGCCAGCTCCGCGTAGATCTTGGCGCCGCGGCGCCGGGCGTGCTCCCAGTCTTCGAGGATCAGCACGGCCGCGCCGTCGCCCATCACGAAGCCGTCCCGGTCCTTGTCGAACGGGCGGCTGGCGGTGGCGGGGTCGTCGTTGCGCTCGGACAGCGCCTTCATGTTGGCGAAGCTCGCCACGGCGAGCGGGGTGATGGCCGCTTCGGCGCCGCCGGCGATCACGACGTCGGCGTCGCCGTGGCGGATCAGCATCATGGCGTCGGCCAGCGCGTGCGCGGACGACGCGCAGGCCGAGGTCGTGGCGTAGTTGGGGCCCTTCACGCCGTACCGCATCGAAATCAGCGCGGCGGCGACGTTGGACATGTACATCGGGACGAAGAACGGCGACACGCGGTCGGGCCCCTTCTCGAACAGCGCGCGGCAGTTCTCCTCGAAGGTCGCGACGCCGCCCGTGCCCGTGCCGATGAGCACGCCCACCCGGGTGCGGTCCACCGTGTCCCAGTGGGTGGCCAGACACGCATCCGCCACCGCCTCCTCCGCCGCCCCGATGGAGAACTGGGCGAACAGGTCGTAGCGGCGGATCTCCTTCTTGTCCAGGAACCGGCCGGGCTCGAAGCCCTTCACTTCGCAGGCGAACTTCACGGTATGCCGCGCCGCATCGAACCGGGTGATCGGCCCCGCCCCCGACCGACCCGCGATGAGCGCGTTCCAGCTGCCCTCCGCCGTGTTCCCGACCGGCGTCACGAGCCCGAGGCCCGTGACCGCGATGCGTCGCGTCGTCAATTACTTCCCCAGCTTTTCGTGCAGGTACTTGAGGGCCGCCCCGACGGTGCGGAGCTTCTCCGCCTCTTCGTCGGGGATGTCGATGTCGAACTCCTTTTCGAAGGCCATGACGAGCTCGACGGTGTCGAGGCTGTCGGCGCCGAGGTCCTCCATGAAGCTCGCATCGTCGGTGAGCTTGTCCCGCTCGACGCCCAGCTCCTCGACGATGATGTCCTTGACCTTCTCTTCGAGCTGCTTCATGTCCATTGCCATGGCGTTCCCTCAGCAGAGGTAGAGTTCACATCACCAGGCCGCCGTCCACGACCAGCACCTGTCCCGTAATGTAGCTGGCGAGGTCGGAGGCGAGAAAGAGCACCGCGCCCGCGATGTCGGCGCCCTGTCCGAGACGGCCGAGCGGGATGTTGGTCTGGAGCGCCTGCTTGGCCTCCGCGGATATGCCGCGGGTCAGATCGGTGTCGATATAGCCCGGCGCGACGGCGTTGACCAGCACGTTGCGCGACGCCAGCTCCTTGGCCACGGCCCGGGTGAAGCCGATGACCCCGGCCTTGGACGCGGAGTAATTGGCCTGTCCCTTGTTGCCCGACAGCCCCACGACGCTCGTAATGTTGACCACGCGGCCCCAGCGGCGCTTGATCATCCCGCGCGCGGCCTGCCGGGTCATGAGGAAGGCCCCCTTCAGGTTCGTGTCGAGCACGGCGTCCCAGTCGCGCTCGCTGATGCGGAACAGCAGGTTGTCCCGCGTGAATCCGGCGTTGTTGACCAGCACGTCGACCTGGCCGAACTCCCGCTCGACGGCGGCGACGAAGGCCTCGACCTGATCGGCCGCGGCCACGTCGCACGCGTAGCCGCGCGCGCCGCCGCCCAGGCCCGCGGCGGCCTCCTGGGC
>JBOHSV010000002.1:0-11359 GCA_050921735.1 Gemmatimonadales bacterium
GCGCGGAGTCGTAGGCGTCGCCGGGCTCCACCAGGAGCGTGCGGCGGATGACCGACGCACGGGTCTTCACATGCAGCGCGTTGGCCAGCCGGGCCACGAAGCCCGGCCCGTCGCCGGCCTCGTCGAACACGTTGGCGCTGCGCACGACCACGGTGTCGATGGTCTGGGCGGATAGCCGCATGGGCGGATAGGCGGATAGCGCGGCGACCAGCGCCGCGGCGCACGATCCGCCCATCCACCCATCCGCCCATCCGCCCATCGTCACTTCACCCCGTACACCCGCTGGTGCAGCTCGTACCGCACGCGGTGGGTGGTATCGGCCCAGGCGGTGAAGTGGAGGACCGCATCCACCCGGCCCATGAACTGGCGCAGCCCGCGCCGGCCGAGCACGAAGGTCCCGCGGACCGAGTCTGGGCGCAGCGGCGTCCCGAGACGGGTGATGGTGGCCTGGGCGCCGATGCGGGCCGGGGGCGGGCCAAGGCGGATCGGCTCGTTCAGCGGCAGGTCGCGGAGCCGGCCGAGCTCGAGGCCCAGGGCGATGTCGTACTCGTCGCCCGCCTCGGCCGACGGGTCGAACTCGAACCGCGCGAGCAGGACGTCATGCCGCTGCCGGACGCCGGTGGTGTCGAGCCGGATGCGGGTCAGGGTCAGCGCCGAGTCGTGCTCGACCACCAGGCGGCCGTACCACTCCCAGCGGGCGGCTCGCTGCTCGCCGGTCGTATCGTCGGCCCTCTGGAGCGGGTCGCACCCGCCCAACAGGAAGCTCAACAGCGTCACGCGAAGGCGTCGCGCGAGAACGTCACGCAACAACGTGACCCTCCATGCGTGAAAATGGGTACGGCCGCCGGGCGGTGACGAGGATAGGCCTTCGCGCCGGGACTTCGCGTCCACGAACTCGCCACGAACGTAGCCGCCGACGCCGTCCGGCTGGTCGCTACTTTCCGAGGACCCGGTGCCCTGTCACGCGGTGATCAGCTCGCCCGAGCCGCGCTCTCAATCCGACACGTGACATCCATGCGCGACGTTTCGGCGTGACGCTTCTTGCGTGACGCCCTTCAGTATTGCGCCAGGTACCGCTCCAGCTCCCATTCCGAGACCCGACCGATGTACTCCTGCCACTCCTCCCGCTTGGCCTCGACGAACCGCTCGTAGATATGGGGCCCGAGGGCGTCCCGGATCACGGCGTCCCGCTCCAGGTGGTCCAGGGCCTCGTGCAGGTCGCGGGGCAGCTCGTCGATGCGGTACTTGCGGCGCTCGCGGTAGCTCATCTCGAAGATGTTCTTGTTCACGGGGTCGGGCGGCGTGAGCCGTTGCGCGATGCCGTCGAGTCCGGCCGCCAGCTGCACGGCCAGCGCGAGGTACGGGTTGGCGGACGGATCGGGCATGCGCAGCTCGCAGCGCGTGCCGTGTCCGCGCCGGTCCGGGATGCGCACGAGCGGCGAGCGGTTGCGCATGGACCACGCGATATTGGTCGGCGCCTCGTACCCCGGCACCAGCCGCTTGTAGCTGTTCACCAGCGGGTTGGTGACCGCGCAAAAACCCTGCGCGTGCGCGAGCAACCCCGCGACGTACTGGACGGCGACCTGCGAGAGCTCCCACTGGCCTTTCGGATCGTGGAACGCGTTCTCCCCGCCTTTGAAAAGCGACTGGTTGGTGTGCAGGCCCGAGCCGTTCTGCCCGAAGATCGGCTTCGGCATGAAGGTCGAGAGGAACCCGTGCCGGTACGCCACGTTCCGCACGATGAACCGGAAGGTGGCGAGGTTGTCGGCCGTTTCGAGCGCCTCGCGATAGCGGAGGTCGATCTCGTGCTGGCCCGGCGCCACCTCGTGATGGCCCGCCTCGACCTCCAGGCCCAGGGAGACGAGATCCTTGATGATGAGCCGCCGGATCTCCTCCGCCTTGTCCACCGGCGTGAGGTCGAAATAGCCGCCCTGATCGTGGGTGTGGGTGGTCGGTTCCCCGCTCGCGTCGAGCTGGAAGATGAAGAACTCCGCCTCGCATCCCGCCATCATCTCGTAGCCGAGCGCCGCCGCCTGGGCGATCTGGCGCTTCAGCGCCTGGCGCGTGCACCCGGCGAACGCCGAGCCGTCGGGGTTGTAGATATCGCAGATCACGCGCGCCACCCGCCCGCCCTCGTCGTCGTACGGCAGGATGCGGAACGTGTCCAGGTCGGGCTTCAGCACCATGTCCGATTCCTCGATCCGGACGAAGCCCTCGATCGACGACCCTTCGAACATGATGTCGCCCTCGAGGGCTTTGGCGAGCTGGCTCTCGGGGACCTCGACGTTCTTATTGATCCCGAGGATGTCGGTGAACTGGAGCCGCAGGAAGTTGACCTCCCGCTGCTTGCACAGGTCGAGGATGTCGCGCGGGGTGGCGCCGGTGGTTTTGACGGCGGATGTCATGTCGGGTCCTCTTCCCCCGACCCCCTCTCCACATGGTGGAGAGGGGGACAGGGGTGAGGTCAGGCGTCGTAGTAGAGGAAGAACTCGTACGGATGCGGCCGCAGGGCCACCGGGTCCACCTCGCGGGTGCGCTTGTAGGCGAGCCACGTGTCGATCAGGTCCGGCGTGAACACGCCGCCTTCGAGCAGGAACGCGTGGTCCGCTTCGAGCGCCGCCAGCGACTCGGCCAGGCTCCCCGGCGTGTTCTTCACGTGCTGCCGCTCCGCCGGCTCGAGGTCGTACAGATCCACGTCCATCGGCTTGGGTGGCTCGACCTTGTTCCGCACACCGTCGAGACCGGCCATGAGCAGCGCCGCGAACGTGAGGTACGGGTTGCTCGACGGATCGGGCGCCCGGAACTCGATACGCTTCGCCTTGGGCGACTTCGAGTACACCGGAATGCGGCAGATCGCCGAGCGGTTGCGCTGGGAATAGATGAGGTTGATCGGCGCCTCATACCCCGGCACCAGCCGGCGGTAACTGTTGGTGGTCGGCGCGGCGAACGCCAGAATCGCCGGAGCGTGCGTGATCAGCCCGCCGATGTACCAGCGGGCGAGATCCGAGATCAGCCCGTATCCCTTCGGGTCGAAGAACAGCGGGGCCTCGTCCTTCCACAGGCTCATGTGCACGTGCATCCCCGACCCGTTGTCCCCGAACATCGGTTTGGGCATGAACGTCGCCGTGTACCCGTGCTGGTGGCACACGTTCTTCACGATGTACTTGTACATCATGACCTGGTCGGCCATCCGCACCAGCGGCTGGAACCGCATGTCGATCTCGGTCTGGCCCGCCGTCCCGACCTCATGGTGATGCACTTCGACCTCGACCCCCGCCGCCATCAACGCGAGCATGATCTTCGACCGCAGGTCCTGCAGCCGGTCCACGGGGGGCACGGGGAAGTAGCCTTCCTTGTGCCGCGGTCGATGCCCCTGGTTCGGGCCCCCGCCGTTCGCGCCGGAGTTCCAGATCCCCTCTTCGGAATCGATGTGGTAGTAGCCCTCGTGCGCGTTCTGGTCGAACCGCACGGAGTTGAAGATGTAGAACTCGGCCTCGGGGCCGAAGTACGCCGTGGTCGCCACGCCGGACTGTTTCAGATAGGCCTCGGCCTTGCGCGCGACGTGGCGCGGGTCGCGCGAATACGGCTCCCCCGTCACCGGATCGACCACGTCGCACGTCAGCGACAGCGTCGGCACCTGGAGGCACGGATCGACGAACGCGCTGGCCGGATCGGGGAACAGCAGCATGTCGCTCTCGTTGATCGCCTGGAAGCCGCGGATCGACGACCCGTCGAACCCGATGCCCTCGGCGAACAGATCCTCGGTCAGCTCCTTGAGCGGAACCGAGAAGTGCTGCCAGGTCCCGGGCAGGTCGGCGAAGCGCAAGTCGACGACCTGCACGCCCGCCTCCCGGGCACGGCGAATGACGTCGGCCGGCGACGGCGCGGCCGCCGCCTTGGCCTCCTTCGAGACGACAGGCTCCAGCGTGGCGGTCATGGGATCGGTCTCCTCCGGGGGTCTCGGGGACTCGACAGGCGCAGGGAACGTGCCGCAAACGAGACAACCCGCCGCAGGGCTCGAGGCGACGGGCTCTCGATCGTCAATTGGCCGGATGCTGCTGCAGGCATGCGGCAAGGTACGCTACGACTTACGCGGTGTCAAGCGATTCGTGCACGATCTGCAAAAAAGCCGCCCGGAGTGGTGAGTTCCGTGCGGGAATCGTACCGAGTGTCGTGGAAGTCGCGCAACATGTGCACACTCTCTACGACACCTGCTCCTCCGCGACCGCCTCCACGAAGTGCCACAGCTCCACGGCCGAAAATTCACCGAAACGGTCCTGGATTTCCCGCTCCTGCCACTCGAGAAAGATCCAGCCGGTGGCTCGGTGCCGGTGCTGGGAGACGAAATGCAGCCGGCCCCGCACCGCCCCCAGGCCGGGGTCGGCTTGAGCCTCGAGGTACACGTCCCAGTGCTGCTCGCCACGCCGCAGCTCGCCCATGTGCTTGGCCCGCTCGGCGCCGGGGAAGGGCACGGTCATGGAGCATTACACTACGCTGGGGTCGAGGATCGTGCCAGTTAGATTCCGGCGCGATGCCCCCCACGCCTCTCCCCCGTCCCCAGTCACCCGGAGCGACGATCCACGTCGCCCACAGCCCCGACCCCGATGATGCCTTCATGTTCTGGGCGCTCGCCGCGGGCCGCATCGATACCGGCAGCCGCCGCTACGTCCACGAGCTGGCCGACATCGAGACGCTGAACCGGCGGGCCCTGGCGGGCGACCTCGAGGTAACGGCTGTGTCGATCCACGCCTACGCCTACCTGGCCGACCGGTACGCGCTCCTGGCCCACGGCGCGAGCGTCGGGGACCGCTACGGGCCCCGGTTGGTGAGCCGCGAGCCGCGTCCCCCAGATCCCCGCGCGGCCCTGCCCGGCCGCACGGTGGCCGTCCCGGGCGAGCTGACCACCGCGTTCCTGGCGCTGCGGTTGTATCAGCCCGAGCTTCGCCACGTGGTCGTGCCGTTCGATCGGATCGAGGACGAGGTGGTGGAGGGGCGGGCCGATGCGGGCCTGCTGATCCACGAGGGCCAGCTGACGTTTCAGGACCGGGGGCTCCATCTTTGGGCCGATCTGGGCGCGTGGTGGCACGGCGAGACCGGGCTGCCCCTGCCCCTGGGCGGCAACGTCGTGCGGCGCGACCTGGGCGACGCGCTGATGGCGGATGTCGCCCGTGACCTCAGGGCGAGCATCGAGTACGGACTCGCTCACCGCACCGAGGCGCTGGAGCACGCCAAGCAGTACGGGCGCGGGCTGGACGACGCCCGGACGGACCAGTTCGTGGGCATGTACGTGAACGCCTTCACGCTGGACTACGGCCCGGTGGGGCGCCGGGCGGTGGAAGAGCTGCTAGGGAGGGCGCACGCGGCGGGGGTTATTCCGGCGCCCGTGCCTGTGGCGTTCTTTGGGGGGCGCGAGTGAACTCGCGGCTCGGCCCCGCCCGTAAACAGGCGTTCTCGAAGCGGCTTTAGCCGGCCGGCCGAGCCGCGGCTTGAGCCGCGCACGTTGCGGGGGACGCCGGCGGCTGGTACTGTGGCTCCAGCCAGGAGGAAGGCAGTGGCCGACTACGCGGGGTCCGCGTCGGTACTCGTCGTAGACGATGAAGAGCCGATCCGGAGCGCTCTGAAGAAGTATCTCGTGCAGCAGCAGTTCGATGTCTATACCGCCGGCTCGGGCGACGAGGCGCTGGAGCAGCTGCGCCGGCACAAGATCGCGCTGCTGCTGTCCGACATCCGCATGCCCGGGCTCTCGGGCGTGGATCTCGTGCCCCAGGCGCTCGAGATCGAGCCGGAGCTCGCGATCCTCATGCTCACCGCCGTGAACGACGCCACGAGCGCCGCCCTGTGCATGCAGCGGGGCGCGATGGACTACCTCACCAAGCCCATCGAGCTCGCCGACCTGGGGCGCGCGGTGCAGCGCGCCCTGCGCCGCCGCGAAATGCTGATGGAAAACCGGCAGCTCAGCCAGTGGCTCAAGGAAGAGGTGACGACGCGCACGGCCGAGCTGCACCGCGAGCGGATGCGGCTGGAACGCATCGCCACGGCCACGCTCGAGGCGCTGGTGAACGCGCTCGAGGCCAAGGACGCGTACCTGCGCGGCCACTCCGCCCGCGTGGCCGACCTCTCGGCGACCATCGCCCACCAGATGGGCCTCCCGGAAGAGGAGGTGGAGCAAGTGCGCGTCGCGGGGCGCCTGCACGACATCGGCAAGATCGGCACGCGCGAGTCGGTGATGAACAAGCAGGGTCCGCTGACGCCCGAGGAGTTCGAGCACGTGAAGCAGCACGTGGTCATCGGGTCGCAAATCCTGGCGCCGCTGCACCACCTCGGCCCGATCATCGGCTACGTACGCGGCCACCACGAGCGGTGGGACGGCACGGGCTATCCCGACGGGCTCGCCGGCGAGGCGATTCCCGTGGGCGCCAGGGTCGTCGGGGCGGCCGAGGTCTATGACGCGCTGAGCACGTCCCGGCCCTACCAGGAGAAGCTGGCGCCGCCGGACGCCGTCAAGCGCATGGCCGAACTGTCGGGCACGGCGCTGGACCCGGGGGTGTACGAAGCCCTGGCGACGGTCGTGGGACGCCGCCGTACCCTGGTGTTCCTGGACGAGGCGGCCGCCGGACCGGAGTGAGAATCGCCGTCACCGGCGGCACGGGCTTCGTCGGCCGCCATCTCCTCAGCCAGCTCAAGAGTCGCGGACACCGGGTGCGCGCGCTGGTCCGGCACCCCGCGCGGCGATCCCTCCCGGCTCTCCAGGGCGCGGAGATCACCGCCGGCGACCTGGACGACCCGGACGCGCTGCGTGGCCTGGTGGACGGGGCCGACGCGGTGGTCCACCTCGTCGGGATCATCGCCGAGCGGGGGGCGGCCACGTTCGACGCGGTGCACGTCGACGGCACTCGCCGCCTGGTGCAGGCCGCCCGAGCCGCCGGCATCCGGCGTTTCATCCATATGAGCGCGCTGGGCGCCAGGGATGAGCCGAGCGCGACGGGCTACCACCGCACCAAACGGCGGGCCGAGGACCTCGTGCAGGGGTCGGGCATTCCGGCCGCGATCTTCCGCCCGGCGGTGATCGTGGGAGCGGGCAGTGTGCCGATCCGCACGCTGGCCCGCGTGCACCGGTTCTCCCCGATCGTCCCGGTGTTCGGCGACGGCCGGTTCCCCATGCAGCCGGTCTGGATCGAGGACGTCACGCTCGCCTTCGCGCTGGCCGTCGAGCGTCCCGGCCTGTCGGGCCTGTTCGAGCTGGGCGGGCCGGAGGTCGTGACGTACGAGGAGTTCGTGCGGTCGATCGGGCGGGCCGCCGGCCACCGGCGGCCGGTGGTGCACGTCCCGTTGGCGCTCGTGCGTGCCGCCGCCCGCGTGTTCGACCGGCTCGGCCCCTTGGCCCCGATCACGAGCGACCAGCTCCAGATGCTGGTCGAGGGCAGCGTGACGCCGGATAACGCGATCGAGCGGGTGTTCGGGATCAGGCCGATGGCGCTGCACGACGCGCTGGGGTTCCTGAGGGGGGGTGGGTAGGAATCGGGGAAAACCAAACCCGGGGCCGTTACCGCGCCCCGGGTTGGCGGTCGGGTGAAGTGGCCGTCACACTTCAGCCGCGACCCCTGGATACCGTCTCTGTCAGCGGAGCTACCCTACGCAACGCCCCCAGGGAAGTTTCTTCTCACTCGGTTTAGACGCGCACCCCGGTCCAACGGTTGCACGTCACCAGCGTTTCACTCTGCCCACGCGCGACGTCGTGATCGTTTCACTGTGCGACCCGCGGCGCAGCACGACCTTCGTGTTGGAGAACCCCCAGGCGATGCCGCTGGGCGAGAACGTAATGACGGGGTTCGACACACTGAGCCCCACGCCGTGGGCGGCGGGACCGGGGAACGCGCGCCAGCGGCCCCAGCCTGGGACCCCCAGACTGTCCACGTAGAGGGAGTCGTGCCGGATCACGAGGCGGGTGCGCGACCCCTGCGCGATGGCGCGGTGCCGCGTGACCGCAATGGCCGTGGTCACCTCCGCGGCCGCGCGACGGACGGCGATCCGGTCGAGGGCGCCCGCCAGCTTCGGGCCGGCCAGAGCGAGGACGAGGCCGATGAGGGCGAGCGACGCCGCCAGTTCCGGGAGGGAGACCCCGTGCCGCATGGGCCCAATTCAAGGGCCGGGCACCGGACTTACGTCACCATTTCCTTGCGGCAGAAAGCCGGAAAACGCGGGTCTTGCACCCTAACCACTTGGCGCCCGGGACGCTATGTTGGCACGCCGGGCCGTGTTGCATATTGGGCACGGCAGGTGCCTATTCAAGGATCGGCCAGGCCAGACTTGAACGAATTCCCGGGAGACAGGGGTTGATGGCAGCGGAAGCAGCGACAAAGACGCGGGGGTTGGCCCACGCGGTGTTCCTGAACCGCGTCACCGACGCCCCGCCGACCTCGTCGGAGGTGCGGTTGGGGCAGGGGGCGTTTCTGACCCTGCGCCTGGTGGACCTGCTGGCGCCGGATCACGCGGCGGTGGAGCCGGACGTCTTCCACTACCAGTGGGTGGCGACGGAGCGGTACTGCCGCGAGCTGGCGCACGAAGGTACCGAGGCCGCGCACCTGAACGGGATCGTGAGCGCGGCGGGTGAGGCGTACCGCACGCGCGACGTCCGCGTCGTGATCCCCGCCCTGTTTGCCTTCGTTTATCACCTGGAAAACACGCTGTCCCTGGAAGAGGCGCTCGACGTGCTGGAGACGATTCACCAAGTGGGTGGGCAGCGGCTCGCGGCCAAGGACGCGATCACGGCCCAGCTGCGGCTAGGCTTGGTGTACCGCAACCTCGCCGCGTTCGACGAGTCCGACGCAGCCTACGCAGCGGCCGAGGAGCTCGCGACGAGGGCGGGAGATATGCATTCGGTGCTCCTCAGCCGAATTGGGCGGGCCTTCGGGCTCAAGCAGCGTGGCAACATCCCCGAAAGCGAGCGGGCCCTGATCGCGATCCTGGCGGACGCACGGGCAGCGGGGGACGACGACGCCGAGGCCCGCAGTGAGCACGCGCTCGGAACGGTCCTGGACCAGCGCGGCCAGCCGCATGAGAGTGCACCGCACCTTTGGCGAGCATACGAGTTGTATCCGGACGAGCAGGCTCGCGTTCGCGCGCTAGGCGACCTCGGCACGGTCCTGTTACGAATCGGCGATGGCGAAAGTGCCGAGCGGGCCCTACGAGCCGTCGTGGAACGGTCCAAGCAAGTCGATGTGCTGCTGAACGCACAGGTAGAGCTGATGCACGCGTGTTCATACCGGCGCGACCGCGTAAGCTTCGAGCGCTGGCGCGCGGAGTGTGTAGCGCGGCTCGACCAGATGACGCCAAGTATTACCGCAGACTTCTACTTGAAGGCGGGGGTTGGCTGCGCTCGGTTCGGTAATTTCCGCAAGGCCCGGCAGCTGATGGACGAAGGCGTGGCCGTCGCAGGCGCCAGTCGCATTCACGAATTCGAGTTCCGGATCGAGCGCATCAGAGCCGGACTCGGCGACTGCGAGGAGGTGGCCAGGGAGGGCCTCCAGGCAGCCGCCGAGCCGGTGCTACAAACCGAAGCGCTCAAGGAAGTATCGGCTTCCCTGGCGCTCTTGGGAGCTTGAAGTACTAGATCAGGCTCAGCAGGTCCAGGGACCGTTGTGATCGCACGCGTCGGGCTGCGGCGCCGTCGCGTCGGCGCAAGCCGCCGTGCCAAAGGCGAACGTCAGGGCAAGCAGTACGAGGAGTGAGCGGATCCGGCGGGTCATAGGGCCTCCAGTCGGGTGTTGGGCAATTTCCCTCCGCCCCCAACTTGAGGCCACGGGCCCCGCGGATTAAGGTCGTTTTTGCGGCATCATAGGGCGTTTTTGCGACATTTATGCTCGTTCTGGCTGCCGTTCCCGAGGTCCTCTACCACAAGCTGAGCCGGGCCGCCGAGGCCCGGTTCACCTTCGTGCACGCCCGGAGCTGGGAGGCCGCCCTGGCCGCGATCCGCGGCCGCCCCGTGGAGCTGGCCGTGGTGGACCCGCAACTCTCCGGCGAGGCGCGCAACCAGGAAATCGAGCGGCTGCGCGTCCTGTTCCCCTCGCTGCCCCTGATCCTCTATACCGCGCTCACCCCCCGGCTCGGCTCGGTCCTGCTGCTGTTGGGCCAGCGGGGGATCCGCAACATCGTGATGGCCCGGTTCGACGACCATCCGGAGCGGTTGCGCGACGTCCTGACCCAGGAGCGGGCCCGGGCCGTCTCCCACCAGCTGCTGGACCACATCGCCCACGCCCTGGTGCCGCTCCCGACCGAACTGCGCTGGGTGCTGGAAGAGGCGCTCCAGGCCCCGGAGGAGATTCAGACCGTCGGGCAGCTCGCCGAGCGGGCCCACGTGGACCGCCGCACGTGCGAGCGCTGGTTCGCGCGCGTGGGCCTGCCCAGCCCGCGGCATTTCCTCGCCGCGGCCCGCGTGCTGTACGCCCATCGGCTGTTGCAGGACCCCGGGTTCACGGTCGAGGACGTGGCCGAGCGCCTGGGATACTCGCAGGTCAAGACCCTGCAGCAGCACGCGCGCAACTATCTGAGCCTGACCGCCGGCGAGATGCGGCTGTCGCTCACGCCGGAGGAGGCGCTCGAGCGCGTGATCGACCGGTTCCAGTTGCCGGCCCGGACCCTGGCGGCCGTCGCCTCGTGAACGCCAAGGCCCACACCGTACTGGTCGTGGACGACGAGGCCCCGTTGCGGCGGGTGCTCGGACGGCACCTCGAGCGGGAGGGGTACCGCGTGCTGCTGGCCGCGACCGGCGAGTCGGCCTACGAGACGCTGGCGTCCGATCCGGCGGACGCCATTTTGCTGGACATCCACCTGCCCTCCATGTCGGGCCTCGCGCTGTATCTCACGATCATCCATCGCTGGCCCGCCCTGGAGGGGCGGATCGCCATCATGACCGGGGACGCCGACGCCGAGGAAGTCCGCACGTGGTTGGAGCACCACAACTGCCCGGTCATCCGGAAGCCGTTCCACCTCGCGCAGATCACGACCTGGCTCACGGCGACGCTGCGGTGGCGCAACCGCGAAACGGGGAATGCCTGACCCGATGACGGAGGCCGTCCGCTCGGATCCCCTCCACGTCCTGCGCGAATACCGGAACCTGGCTCCCTGGAACCTGCGGGACCTGTCCGCCGTGGTGGGGGCCGTGCTCGAGGCCTCCTCGGTCACGCCGATCAACGCCGCCGCCCGGGCGACGCCGAGCGAGCGCACCATCCGGTTCTACGTGACGCGCGCGCTGGTGAGTCCGCCGGAGGGGCGCGGCACGGCGGCGACGTACTCGTACCGCCACTTCCTGCAGGTGCTCCACATCAAGCTCCGGCAGATGGAAGGCGCCACGCTCACCGGC
>JBOHSV010000003.1:0-4201 GCA_050921735.1 Gemmatimonadales bacterium
CGCCAAGGCGGCGCGCGTGCTCGCCGCGCTCGAGCTGGGGCGGCGGCTCTCGGCCGAGGCCGAACCGCCGCCGGCGCGCATCCGGGGTCCGGCCGACGTGCACCGGTTCTACGCGGGCCGCCTGCGCGACCTGGCGGTTGAGGAATTCCACGTGCTGGCCCTGGGGAGCCAGAGCCAGGTGTCGGGCGACCTGCTCATCACGCGGGGGATCCTCAACAGCTCGCTGGTGCACCCCCGGGAAGTGTTTCGGGCCGCGATCGCCGAGGCCGCGGCGGGGATCATCGTGGTGCATAACCATCCGAGCGGGGATCCCACGCCTTCGGCCGATGACCGGGACGTGACCCGGCAGCTGGTGGACGCGGGCCGGCTGCTGGATCTGCCGGTGTACGACCACGTCATCGTGGCGGGGGAGCGATACGTGAGTTTCGCAGAGGCGGGGTTGTTGTGACGACGGGGGCGGCGATCCTCGCGCCCGAGCTGGCGCGGGCGGTGGCGGCCCAGCGGGACCGCCTCGACCTGGACCTCATCACGCGCGCCTACCAGCTCTCCGCGCAGGCGCACCGCGGGCAGAAGCGGGTCTCGGGCGACGACTTTCTGTCGCACAGCGTCGCGGTGGCGACGATTCTCGCCGAGCAGCAGATGGACTCGACCACCATCGCGGCGGCCCTGCTGCACGACGTGGTGGAGGATTCGGACGTCGGGCTCGACGACCTGCGGCGCGAGATGGGGCCGGAAGTGGCCGACCTGGTGGACGGGCTCACCAAGATCGCGTCGTTGACGTTCCGCTCGACCGCGGAAGAGCAGGCCGAGAACTACCGCAAGCTGCTGCTCTCGATCGCCAAGGACGCCCGCGTCATCATCATCAAGCTGGCCGACCGCCTGCACAACATGCGGACGCTGGAGCACCTGCCGGAGGAGAAGCAGCGGCGCATCGCGCTCGAGACGCGGGAGATCTACGCGCCGCTGGCGCATCGCTTCGGCATGGCGGGGATGAAGGCCGAGCTCGAGGACCTGGCGTTCCGGTTCCTCGAGCCCGCGGACGCGCTGGCGCTCGCCCGGAAGATTCGCGAGCGGACGGAGGAGCGGGACCGGACCATCGAGCAGCTGCGGGGTCCCCTGGCCGGGGAGCTGGCCCGCGCCGGCCTGGCCGACGTCGAGATCACGGGCCGGCCCAAGAACCTGTGGTCGATCTACAAGAAAATGAAGAAGCGCGACAAGCCGTTCGAGGAGATCTACGATCTCCTGGCGGTGCGCGTGCTGGTGGGTTCGATCCCCGATTGCTACCACGTGCTGGGCGTGATCCACCACAAGTGGACCCCGCTGCAGGAGCGGATCAAGGACTACATCGCGAGCCCCAAGCCCAACGGCTACCAGTCGCTGCACACGACCGTGTTCGGGCCCGGCGGGCAGCTGTACGAGATCCAGATCCGGACGCGGGACATGCACCGCACGGCCGAGTACGGCATCGCGGCCCACTGGCTCTACAAGGAGGGGGGCAAGACGCCGGACGAGCTGGACCGCCATCTGTCGTGGTTCCGCCAGCTCATCGAGCTGCAGCAGGACGCCCACAGTCCCGAGGAGTTCCTCGAGTTCCTCAAGGTCGATCTCTACCAGGACGAGATCTTCGTGTTCACGCCGCGGGGCGACGTGAAGCGGCTCCCCACCGGCGCCACGCCCCTGGACTTCGCGTTCGTGGTGCACACCGAGGTGGGGCAGCGCTGCCGGGGGGCGCGGGTGAACGGCCGTATCGCCCCGCTCCACCGGCCCCTCAAGAACGGCGACACGGTGGAGATTCTCACCCATCCGGCCGCCCGGCCCTCGCGCGACTGGCTGGCCCACGTGCGCACCGCGCGGGCGCGCCACAAGATCCGTCAGTGGGTCAAGCAGGAGGAGCACGACCGCAGCGTGGCGCTGGGGCGGGAGATCCTGGCCCGCGAGGTCCGCCGCCGCCGCCTCGAGGCCCCGGACGACGCGCGGCTGGCGGCGGCGGCCTTCGCGCTCTCGCTCGGCGGATCGGAGCAGCTGCAGGCCGCGCTGGGGCGCGGCGACGTGCCCGTGAGCCAGGTGATGCGCGCGCTGTATCCCGATCTCCCCGGCGAGCGGCTGCAGCCTCCCAAGCCCACCGCGTTCGGGCGGGTGGTGGATCGCCTGCGCCTGGGCCGCGGCATCCGGATCCAGGGGGTGGACGGGCTGATGGTCCGGTACGCGCAGTGCTGCCAGCCCGTGCCCGGCGACGCCGTCGTGGGCTACGTGACCAAGGGGCGCGGCATCTCGATCCACCGCGCCGACTGCCCCAACCTCCTCACGCTGTCGGCCGAGGTGGAGCGCCGGGTCGAGATCGACTGGCAGGGGCTGGAAGGCGAGGTGTTCGTGGTGCGCCTCGCGCTGGAGGGCGAAGACCGGCGCGGCCTGTACGCCGACATCTGCGAGGCGATCAGCGAGACCGGCACCAACATCCGCTCCGCCGAGCTGTCGTCGAAGGACGGGGCGGTGTTCGGCTCGGTCCTGGTGGAGGTGGAACACCAGACCCACCTGCAGAAGGTGCTGAAGGCCGTGCGGCGGGTGAAAGGCGTCACCAGCATCACCCGCCGCGACGCGGGCCCCCTGACCGAGCCCGCGCGCGGTTAGCTTTCGCCGTATGCCGTTCGAGCTTCGCTCCCCGCACGCCCCCGCGGGTGACCAGCCGCGCGCCATCCAGGAGCTCGTCCGGGGCCTGCGCCGCGGCGACCGCGACCAGACCCTGCTCGGCGTGACCGGATCGGGCAAGACCACCACGATGGCCTACACCATCGCGGACTTCGGCCGCCCCACGCTGGTGCTGTCGCACAACAAGACGCTCGCCGCGCAGCTGTACGGCGAGCTGAAGAGCTTCTTCCCGGCGAACGCGGTCGAGTTCTTCATCTCGTACTACGACTACTACCAGCCGGAGGCCTACGTGCCGGCGACCGACACGTACATCGCCAAGGACGCGACCATCAACGACGACATCGAGGCCCTGCGCCTGCGCGCGACCTCGAGCCTGATGGAGCGTGACGACGTGATCATCGTGGCGAGCGTCTCGGCCATCTACGGCCTGGGCGATCCCGAGCTGTACCGCCGGCTGCTGGTCACCGTGGCCGTGGGCGAGGAGCGCGGGCGCGACGCCATCCTGGGCGAGCTGGTGGCCATCCAGTACGCCCGCAACGACGTCGCCCTGGAGCGCGGGGCGTTCCGGGTTCGCGGCGACACCATCGAAATCCTGCCCGCGTACGACGAGCAGGCGGTGCGCATCGAGCTGTGGGGCGACACGGTGGAGCGCGTGAGCCGGATCGACCCGCTGACGGGCGCGGTCATCGCGCAGCTCCCGCGCTGCGCCATCTACCCGGCGACGCACTTCGTGACCGAGCGGCCGCGGGTCGAGCGCGCCGTGGCGGCGATCCGCGCCGAGCTGAAGGAGCGGCTCGCGGAGCTGCGCGCGCAAAACAAGCTGCTCGAGGTCCAGCGGCTCGAGTCCCGCACCCAGTTCGACATCGACATGTTGCTCGAGGTCGGGCGCTGCGCCGGCATCGAGAACTACTCCCGCCACCTCACCGGCCGGGAGCCCGGCGCGCGCCCGGCGTGCCTGCTGGATTACTTCCCGAGCGACTTCCTCTGCATGATCGACGAGTCGCACCAGACCCTGCCGCAGCTCGGCGGGATGTACGAGGGCGACCGCTCCCGCAAGCAGACGCTCGTCGACTACGGGTTCCGCCTCCCCTCGGCGCTCGACAACCGGCCGCTCACCTACGACGAGTTCATGACCCTGGTCCCGCGCCTGCTCTACGTGTCCGCCACGCCGGGCGACGAGGAGCTGCGCCGCTCGGGGGGCGTGGTGGTGGAGCAGATCATCCGCCCCACGGGTCTGGTGGACCCGGAGGTGGACGTGCGTCCGGTGCGGGGCCAGGTGGACGACCTGCTGAGCGAGATCCGGCTGCGCGAGAAGCGCGGCGAGCGGGTGCTGGTCACCACGCTCACCAAGCGGATGGCGGAGGACCTCACCGACTACCTGCAGCAGCACGGCGTCCGGGTCCGGTACCTCCATTCGGAGATCGATGCGATCGAGCGGGTGGAGATCGTCCGCGGCCTGCGACTGGGCGAGTTCGACGTGCTGGTGGGCATCAACCTGCTCCGCGAAGGGCTCGATCTCCCCGAGGTGTCGCTGGTGGCGATCCTCGACGCCGAC
>JBOHSV010000004.1:0-2587 GCA_050921735.1 Gemmatimonadales bacterium
CCCGCCGACCCATGTCCGGCGGCACGAGGACGTCCTCGGCGCCGTGGAACACCAGCACGGGACAGTGGACCTGCGCGATGCGGGCGAGGTTGTCGAGCTCCAGCCGCAGAATGAAGCGCGGAAACAGGCCGTAGTGCTGGCGGGACATCTCGCGCGCGCTCGTGAACGGGGACTCGAGCACCAGCCCGGCCGTGGGATGAGTGGCGGCGGTGTAGATCGCGGCCACCGTCCCGAGCGATCGCCCGTAGACGAAGATCCGGTCGCGAGCCACGTCGGGCCGGTTCAGCAGGTAGGCGTACGCGGCGTCGGCGGCTTCGTAGATCCCGCGCTCCGTGGTGCGCCCGCCGCTCGCGCCGTAACCGGGATAATCCACCACGAGGACCGCGATCCCGGGTGGTTGAAACTCGCGCACGACGGGCCAGATGGTGCCGATGTTCTCGCCGTTGCCGTAGAACCAGAGGACGGAGGGGCCGCTGTCCGCCGGGCGGGGCGGAAGAAACCAGCCGACGAGTTTCGTGCCGCTGCTCGTAACGAGCTCAATGCGCTCGCCATCGATACCGACGTCTTTGGGGTGGGGTACAGGCGCGCGGGGCGCCGGGAACGCGAGCCGCTCCTGGAACAACCACGCCAGCAGGAGCAGCACCAGATACCCGAGAGCGAGCCCGACGCCGATGCGCAACCAAAGCATGGCCAGCAACTTAACACGTGTTATCTTCGGGGCGATGCCTCCGGACTCGGGCCTGGACCCTGAGCTCGTGACCCGCGCGCGTGGTGCCCTGCTCGGCCTCGTGGCCGGGAACCAGCTCGGCGTTCCCACGGAGCACCTCGGCACTCCCCAGCGCATCCGCGACGCGTTCCCCAACGGCGTCTGGGACCTCGGCGCGCCGCCCCAGGGCTCACCCTACGACGACGACGCCGCCATGGCCCTGGTCCTGGCCGAGTCGCTCGCGGAGACGGGCGATTTCGACGCGCCCGACGTCGCGCGGCGGTGGGTGAAGTGGATGAAAACCGACGGGCGCGGCCTGGGCGCGACCACCAAGCGGGCCCTCCGCCTGATCGAGAAGGGCATGGACCCGTTCGAGGCGGGCCAGCGCGCGCGCGAAGCCGATCCCGCGCGGGCCGCCGGCAACGGCGCGGTGATGCGCTGCCTGCCCGTCGCCATCCGCTACCACGGCTCGGTCGAGCGGCTCGTGCGCGTGTCGATGCAACAGGCCGCGATCACCCACGCCGACGACCGCTGTCTATGGGGGGCGGTGGCCGTGAACCTGACCGTGCGAGAGCTGCTCCACGGCAACATCTACTTCGTGGACGAGGTGTTGCACCGCCTCAAGGACGCCGCGCCGCGCCTGTTGCTGGACGCGATTCGCCGGATTCCGTGGGAGCACCAGGACGAGCTCCCGATCACGCGGCCGGGCGAGACCGGGTACGTGATCCATTGTGTGGAGATCGCGCTGTGGTTCGCGACCCACGGCCGGGCGCTCGAGGACGCGCTGGTGTTCCTCGCGCAGGCGGGCGGCGACACGGACACCAACGCCGCGGTGGCCGGCGCCCTGCTGGGCGCGCGCGACGGCGAGGCGGCCATCCCGCCCCGCTGGATGGATCAGCTCACGGGACGGCTGGGCATTCAGCAGCTGGCGGAGCGACTGCTCACTGCTTCCGGTTCACGTACCGGCTGATCCGGTCCATCACGTCGCCGTCCCACAACGTCACGTAGATCCAGCGCGTCTGACCCCGGCCGCGCCAGTTGAACCGGATGACCTGACGCCCGTACGTCCACTCCAGGGTGCTGTAGCCCGTCCGCTTCCCCGCCCCGAACCGGGCGGCGAGGTCGGCACGCACGCGGTCGACGAGCGGCGCGGCCCCGGAGTCGCCGAACGACACGAACGCCACGCGGCCCTCCAACACATAGGCGCTGAGATAGAAGGTCGCGCTGTCGGCCGGATCGCGGATCACGACGCCGCACTCCATGAGCTGGGCGGTCTGCTTCGAGGTGTTGCAGACCAGGGGGTCGCCGACGGCGAGCGCGCGGGCGCGCTCGGCGAAGTCCCGGTACACCGCCCCGGGCGCGAACCCCCGGTATACGGCCGCGGTGGCCTGGGCCTCGAGGGCGACGGGGAACGCGAGCGCCAGGAGCGCGAGGTGACGTGGAGTCATGGGCCCAATATGGCAAACGAGACGGGCCCGGGGAACCTTCCCCGGGCCCGCCGTTGAGCCGCGATCCCTCTGGACCGTCAGACCTTGCGGACGTTCTGCGCCTGCAAGCCCTTCGGACCCTGCGTGACCTCGAACTCCACCGTGTCACCCTCGCTCAGGCTCCGAAACCCATCGGCCTGAATCGCCGTGAAGTGGACGAAGACGTCCGGACCCGACTCCTGCGCGATAAAGCCAAAGCCCTTCGCGTCGTTGAACCACTTCACCTTACCCTTAGCCATACTGTTATAAACCTCGAACTGTGGGGCTACGCCCCTCCTCGGATCGTACCAGGTCACCGCGACCATGGACGGGCTCAAACAAAAAAACCGCGAGTGGTCCTCGCGGTGCGCGACAGCCGGTGACGGTGCCTCGTATTGCTTGAACCGGGGCCAAA
>JBOHSV010000005.1:0-3421 GCA_050921735.1 Gemmatimonadales bacterium
GGGCGGGCCGGCGGCAGGCCCGGGACACGCCGCGGCGCCGGCGAGCGCGCTAGCGAGCGCGAGCGTCCGCCAGCGCGGCGTCCAGGTGGGCGATCGTGAGCTCGATATCGTCATCGGTATGGGCCAGGGACACGAAGGCGGCCTCGAACGCGGACGGCGGCAGGAACACGCCCCGCTCGAGCGCCGCGCGGTGCCACCGCGCGAACAGCGCGGTGTCGGTGCGTTTCGCATCGGCGTAGTTCCGGACCGGCGGCGGCGCGAGATACGCGCCCCACATCGAGCCCGCATGACCGATCGTGAGAGGGACGCCGCGCCGCCGGGCGGCGTCCCCTATACCTGCCACCAGCCGGGCGGTTCGCCGCTCGAGCGTCTCGTAGCACCCGGGCCGGGCGATCTCGCGCAGGGTGGCGAGGCCGGCCGCCATGGCGAGCGGGTTGCCCGAGAGCGTCCCCGCCTGGTACACCGGACCCTCCGGCGCGACCTGGCGCATCAACTCGGCGCGCCCGCCGTACGCGCCGACCGGCAGCCCGCCGCCGATGATCTTGCCCAGTGTCGTGAGATCCGGCCGGATCCCCAGACGCTGCTGGGCGCCCCCGGGGCCGACGCGGAACCCCGTCATGACCTCGTCGAGCACCAGCAGGGCGCCGTGGCGGTCGCACAGCCGCCGCAGCGCCGGCAGAAAATCGGGCTCGGGCGCGATGAAGCCGACGTTGCCGACGTAGGGCTCGACGATCACGGCCGCGATGGCGTCGCCGTGGCGGCGAAACACCTCCTCGCACGCCTCCGCGTCGTTGAAGGGGACGGTCAGCGTGAGCGCGGCGAGCCCCGGCGGCACGCCGGGGCTGTCCGGCAGCCCGAGCGTGGCCACGCCGCTCCCCGCTTTGACGAGAAAACTGTCGGCATGGCCGTGGTAGCAGCCCTCGAACTTCAGCACGAGATCGCGGCCGGTCGCGGCGCGGGCCAGTCGCAGCGCGGCCATGGTGGCTTCGGTGCCGCTGTTCACCAGGCGCACCATCTCGATGGACGGCACGCGCTGGCACACGGCCTCCGCCAGGCGTACTTCGTCCTCGCACGGTGCCCCGTAGGTCCATCCCCGTCCGGCGGCCTCGCGAATCACTTCGAGCACGGCGGCGTGGGCGTGGCCCAGGATCAGCGGGCCCCAGGAGCACACGTAGTCCAGGTAGACGCGCCCGTCCACGTCCGTGAGCCGCGCTCCCTCCGCACGGGCGACGAAAAAGGGCGTCCCGCCCACGGCGCGGAACGCCCGCACCGGCGAGTTGACCCCGCCGGGCATGATTTGTGTCGCTCGGGCGAACAGGTCGGCCGAGCGGGTCACGTGCGCGCGACCGCCCGGAAGTCGAAGTCCTCGCTGTCCACCAACCGGACCGGGAGCAAGGCGCCCGGCGCCGCCCAGCCGCCCGCGGCGACGTAGGTGAGGCCATCGACGTCGTCCGCCTGCCACGGCACGCGCCCCACGTGGGTGGCGCCGGCCCGCCCGGACCCCCCGGCCCCCCCGGCCTCATCGTCGAAGGGGTCGGCGAGCCGATCGACGAGCACGGTGGTCTCGCGGCCCACGAAGCGCCCCAGCCGCTCGGCCGAGATCGCGCGCTGCACCTCGAGCAGCTCCTCGAGGCGGTCGCGCTTCACCTCGTCCGGCACGTCGTCGGGGTAGGCCGCCGAGCGCGTGCCGTCCTGCGGCGAGTACGCGAAGGCCCCCAGGCGGTCGAACTGCGCTTCTTCGAGGAACCCGAGCAGCTCGCGGAAGTCGTCGTCGGTTTCGCCCGGGAACCCCACGAGGCAGGTGGTCCGGATCGCCAGGTCCGGCACGGCGCCCCGCAGCCACGCGAGCTTCTCGCGCAGGGTGCGCCGGCGCTCCGGGCGCCGCATCCGCTCGAGCATCCGGTCGCTGGCGTGCTGGATCGGCATGTCGAGATACGGCACGAGTCGGGGCTCGCGCGCCATCACCTCCACCAGGCGCTCGGTGAGCCCCGCGGAATAGACGTAGAGCAGGCGGTACCACGGCACGCCCGTCGCCCCCAGCAGCGCCTCGACCAGGTCCGGGAGCCGCGGCCCGCCCGGGCCGAGGTCGCGGCCGTAATGCCCCAGATCCTGAGCGACGAGATTGATCTCCCGGGCGCCCTGCGCCTCGAGGTCCTGCGCCTCCCGCACCAGGCGTTCCAGCGGCTCCGAGCGGTGCTTGCCGCGCATCAGCGGAATGGCGCAGAAGGCGCACGTGTGGTCGCAGCCCTCGGAGATCTTGAGGTAGCGCACGTGCACGGCGTCGCCCGCGACCAGTTGCCGGACGCCGGGGTGCCGAGCCACTGGGTCGTCGATGAGGCCCCGCTCGGCCAGCGCCGGGACGAGCGTGTGCAGATCGGAGAACCCCAGGAACAGGTCCACTTCCGGGATTTCGGCCTGCAGCTCCCGCCGGTAGCGCTCGACCAGGCACCCGACCGCCACGACCGCCTTGACGGTGCCATCCGCCTTGTGATTCACCGCCTCCAGCATCGCGTCGATCGACTCGCGTTTGGCGGCGTCGATGAAGCCGCAGGTATTGACCAGGATCACGTCGCAGGCGGAGAGATCCGGCGTCAGCACGGCGCCGTGGCCGACGAGCCGCCCGACCAGCCGCTCGGAGTCCACGGTGGCCTTGTCGCAGCCCAGGGAGATGACGCCCAGCTTCACGATCGGTAGTTGCCGAACTTCAGTTCGATCCCGAAATCCTGGGTGCGCAGCAAGGCCATGACGTCCTGCAGCAGGTCCTTGGAGGGGCTGGTGACGCGCAACTCGTCGCCCTGGATCGCCACCTGCACCTTTTTGAAGTCGCGGTCCTTGACCGCCTTCACGATGGCGCGCGCCGTGTCCTGCGGGATGCCCTGCTGGAGCGTGATGGTGCGGCGGACGTGTCCGCCCGAGGCGGGCTGGTCCTCGGTGGGGCGGAGATTCTTCACCGGGACACCGCGCTTGATGAGCCGGCCCTGCAGCACGTCGAACAAGGCCCGCATCCGGAACGCGTCGTCCGCCTCCAGCGTCATGATCGCCTTGGCCCGGTCGAACTGGATGGTGCAGTGGGTGCCCTTGAAGTCGTACCGCTGGGCCACCTCCTTCAACGCCTGATGGACGGCGTTGTCCACCTCCTGGAGGTCGGCGCCGGTCGAAACGTCAAACGAGGCTTGGGAAGCCATGGGTACTTCTCACTCGGACAGGAAGCTCTCCAGCGCGCGGGCGCGACTCACATGACGAAGCCGCGCCAGCGCTTTTTCCTTGATCTGGCGAACCCGTTCGCGGGTGATGCCCAGCATGCTGCCGATCTCTTCGAGCGTCATGGGCTCCTGGCCGTCGAGCCCGAAGTAGAGGCGCAGAATTTTGGCTTCGCGCTCTTTCAGCGTGGAGAGCACCTCTTCGATCGATTCGCTGAGGG
>JBOHSV010000006.1:0-4610 GCA_050921735.1 Gemmatimonadales bacterium
GGCGCCGGCCCCCGCCTCGGGGCCGCCCGTCGCGCCCCGCGACGCCGCGTATAACGACGCCCCCGCTGCGGAATACGCCTGCTGGAGCTCTTCCAGCGCCTTCCCGATCTGGTCCCCGGCGCCGCTGCGCAGGGCCTGCCGCGCGCCGTCCAGCGCCGCGTCCAGCCGGGTCTTGAGCCCCGCCTCGAGCCGCTCGGCCCATTCCTTGGAGTTCTTCTCGACCTCGTACACCAGCGTGTCCAGCCGGTTGCGGCGCTCGATCTCCTCCCGCCGCCGCTGGTCCTCGGCGGCGTGGGCCTCCGCCTCCTTCACCATCTTCTCGATATCCTTCTCGCCCAGCCCCGACGACGCCTCGATCCGGATCTTCTGCTCCTTCCCGGTCGCCTTGTCCTTGGCGGACACGTGCAGGATCCCGTTGGCGTCGATGTCGAACGTGACCTCGACCTGGGGAACCCCGCGCGGGGCCGGCGGGATCCCGGTCAGCTGGAATTTGCCGATCGTGCGGTTGTCCACCGCCATCTGCCGCTCCCCCTGCAGCACGTGGATCTCGACCGTGGTCTGGCTGTCCTCGGCGGTCGAAAAGATCTCCGACTTCTTGGTCGGGATCGTCGTGTTCCGGGGAATCAGCACCGTGGTCACGCCGCCCAGCGTCTCGATCCCCAGCGACAGCGGCGTGACGTCGAGCAGCAGCACGTCCTTCACCTCGCCCGCGAGCACGCCGCCCTGGATCGCGGCGCCGATCGCCACCACCTCGTCCGGGTTCACGCCCTTGTGCGGATCCTTGCCGAAGAAGTTCTTGACCACGTCCTGCACCTTGGGCATCCGGGTCTGCCCCCCGACCAGGATCACCTCGTCGATGTCCTGGGGCTTGAGCCCGGCGTCCTGCAGCGCCTGCTCCATGGGCGGGCTCGTGCGGCGCACCAGGTCGTCCACCAGCTGCTCCAGCTTGGCCCGCGTGAGCGTCAGGTTCAGGTGCTTGGGCCCGGACTGGTCGGCCGTGATGAACGGCAGGTTGATCTCCGTCTGCATCACGGTGGACAGCTCCATCTTGGCCTTCTCGGCGGCTTCCTTGAGCCGCTGCAGCGCCATGGGGTCCTTCGCGAGATCGATCCCCTGGTCGCGCTTGAACTCGGCCACCAGCCACTCGATGACCCGCGAGTCGAAGTCGTCGCCGCCCAGGTGCGTGTCGCCGTTGGTGCTCTTGACCTCGAACACGCCCTCCGCGAGCTCCAGGATCGAGATGTCGTAGGTGCCCCCGCCCAGGTCGTAGACCGCGATCTTCTCTTCCTTCTTCTTGTCCAGCCCGTACGCCAGCGCCGACGCCGTGGGCTCATTGATGATGCGCACGACGTCGAGACCGGCGATGCGGCCGGCGTCCTTCGTGGCCTGGCGCTGCGACTCGTTGAAGTACGCCGGCGTGGTGATCACGGCTTTCTGCACCGGGTGGCCCAGGTAGTCCTCGGCCGTCTGCTTCATCTTCTGGAGGATCATGGCCGAGATCTCGGGCGGCGTGTACCGCTTGCCGCCGACTGCCACCGAGGCGAGCCCGTTGGGGCCCTCCAGCACCTTGTACGGCACCCGCTTGATCTCCTCGGTCACCTCGCTCATCCGCCGGCCCATGAACCGCTTGATCGAGAAGACCGTGTTCTGCGGGTTGGTCACGGCCTGGCGCTTCGCCACCTGCCCCACCAGCCGCTCGCCGTCCTTCGTGAAGGCGACGACGGAAGGGGTCGTCCGGCCGCCCTCGGAGTTCGGGATGACGACCGGGTCGCCTCCTTCCATAACCGCTACCACCGAGTTGGTGGTGCCCAGGTCGATGCCGATGATCTTCTCCGCCATGATCGCCACTCCTTGTCTCGCGGGTGATGCGCTGATGGGTCCGGCCGTCGCATCAAGCAAGGTGCGTGCCCGGAGAGAGTGTCAATATGGCAGAGAACGCCTTAGATTTACACCCTCCCCATGTTCCCCTACCGCGACGAAAACCCCACCGCCCTGACCCCTGTCGTCACGATCACCATCATCGTGCTGAACGTGCTGGTCTGGCTGGTGGTGCAGGGGGCGGGGTTCAGCGACGAAGCGATGGTCCGCTCGGTGTGCAACCTCGGGTTGGTGCCCGGCGAGCTCCTGGGGACGGCGGTGCCCGGGACGTCGGTGCCGCTGGCGCCGGGCTGGGCCTGCGTGGTGGACCCGGAGCCGCGCTACGCGACGGTGCTGACCTCGATGTTCATGCACGGCGGGTGGTTTCACCTCATCGGCAACATGCTGTTCCTGTGGGTGTTCGGGAACAACATCGAGGATGCCATGGGCCACGGCCGGTTCGTGGTGTTCTACCTGCTGTGCGGCGTCGCGGCCGCGGCGGCGCAGGTGATGGTGAAGCCGGATTCCGCGATTCCGATGGTGGGGGCCTCCGGCGCGATCAGCGGCGTGCTGGGGGGATATCTCCTGCTCTATCCCCGCGTCCGGGTGCACACGCTGATCTTCTTCGGCTTCTACGTCACCACTATCGCCTTGCCGGCCTACATCATGCTCGGCTACTGGATCTTCCTCCAGCTCCTGGGCGGGCTGCCGGCGCTGGCGGGCCTCGAGGCGGGCGGGGTGGCGTTCTGGGCGCACATCGGCGGGTTCGTGGCGGGACTGGTACTCATCAAACTGTTCGCGAACCCCGAGAACCTGCAACGCCGACCGACGCCCGTCGTTCGGTACTGGCGCTAGGACTGACCCCGGGCGCCAGCGCGGGGTGATGCCCACAGCTCGGGCAGATTTTCCCTCAACCGATCTCGGGTGGCCCGGAAGGCGGCCAGCTGCTCTTCCGGCGCGCCGTCCACGGCGGCCGGGTCGGGCAGGGGCCAGCGGACGCGGCGCACCGGGGCCGGCACGACGGGACACACCTCCTCGGCGCACAGCGTGACGATCGTGTCCACCTGCTCCAGCGCGATGCCGTCGAGCCCCTTGGCGCGGTGGTGGGAGATGTCGATCCCGATCTCGCGCAGGGCAATGACGGCGAGCGGATTGAGAATGCCGGGATGCGAGCCCGCGCTGAGGAATTGGTACCCGGCCGGGGCCAGGGCGCGGGCCAGGCCCTCGGCCATCTGGCTCCGGGCCGAGTTCGCGACGCAGAGGAACAGCACCGTCTTCACCCCGTCCGCCACCGTCCGCCTCCCTCCGTCACTGTCCGCCCTCTTCCGCGTGGTGCTTGATCGTTTTCCCCTCCACCAGGAACACCACGTCCTCGGCGATGTTGGTGGCGAGGTCGGCCACGCGCTCCAGGTTGCGACTCACGAGCACCAGCTCCATGCCGGCGGAGATGGTGTGGGGGTCTTCCGCCATGTGGGTGAGGACGATGCGGAACGCCGAGCGATGCAGGGCGTCGACGGCATCGTCGCGCCGGCAGATATCCCGGCCGATTTCGGCGTCGCCGCGGACGAACGCGTCGAGCGCGTCCGACAGCATCTTGCGGGCCAGGCGCGCCATTTCCACGATTTCCCGACCGGGCGGCACGAGCCGCTCCTTGAGCAATCGCTCGGCCGACTGGGCGATGTTCACCGCATGGTCGCCCACCCGCTCGAGGTCGTTGGAGATCTTCATGGCGGCCATGAGCAGCCGAAGGTCCTTGGCCATGGGCTGCTGCGTCGCCAGCAGGCGGATGACCATCTCTTCGATCTCGAGCTCCAGGGCGTCGATCGCGTGGTCGCCGGTGATGACCCGGCGCGCCTTGTCCGCGCTCCGCTCCAGCAGGGCCTCGACGGCGGTGGCGAGGGCGTTCTGCGCCTCGCCCGACATCGTGAGCAGGCGGACCTTGAGCTCCGAGAGCTCGTCGTGGAAGTGGCGATGCGTGGCCGTGCTCATCCGAACCGTCCTGTGATGTAGGCTTCCGTCCGGTCGTCCGTGGGGTTGGTGAACACCTGTCCCGTCTCGCCGAATTCTACCAGGCGCCCCACGTAGAAGAAGCCCGTGTAATCCGACACGCGCGCCGCCTGCTGCATGTTGTGGGTGACGATCACGATGGTGTAGCGGGTCTTGAGCTCGGTGATCAGCTCCTCGACGCGCTGCGTGGCGATCGGGTCGAGGGCGGAGCAGGGCTCGTCCATGAGCAGGACCTCGGGCTCATTGGCGAGCGCACGGGCGATGCACAGCCGCTGCTGTTGCCCGCCTGAGAGGCTGGTGCCGGGCTCGAGCAGCCGGTCCTGCACTTCGTCCCACAACGCGGCGCGGCGCAGCGCCTGCTCCACCCGCGGCGGGATCTCCCGCTCGGGGCACAGCGCGTTCAGGCGGGGGCCGTAGGCCACGTTGTCGAACACGGACTTGGGGAAGGGATTGGGCCGCTGGAACACCATGCCGATGCGGCGCCGCAGCTCCACCGTGTCGGTGCCCGGCGCGTAGACCGAGACGCCGTCGAGCAGGATGTCGCCCTCGTGGCGCCCATCTGGCAGGAGGTCGTTCATGCGGTTCACGGACCGCAGGAACGTGGTCTTGCCGCAGCCGGAGGGGCCGATCAGGGCGGTGACGGCATGGCGCGGAATCTGGAGCGTGACGTCGAACAGCGCCTGCGCGCGGCCGTACCAGAAGTCGAAGTCGCGCACGTCGAGAACTGCTGTCGGACGGTCTTGGAG
>JBOHSV010000007.1:0-14698 GCA_050921735.1 Gemmatimonadales bacterium
CCCAGGCCGGCGCGGCGGCCGCGCCCCCCTGCAGCCACTCCGCCGCCGCCACGGCCGCCACCCCGCCGGCGATGACCCCATGAGTCAACCGCTGCACCTGAAATCCCTCTTCCCCGCCGACGTGCGCCGAGCGATCGAGCGCGACCCCCGCCTGCTCGTGCCGGTGAGCACCTGCGAGCAGCACGGCCCCCATCTCCCGCTCGGGTGCGACAGCGTCATCGTCGAGCGGCTGGCCGACGACCTGTCGGCGGCCTTCGGCCTGCTGGTGGCGCCCACCGTGGCATACGGCGTGAACACCCAAACCCGCCGCCCGTTCCCCGGCAATGCCGCGGTGCGGCGCAAGACGCTGCACCGCTGGATGAACGACCTGCTGGGCAGCTGGGAGGAAGGGGGCATCGAGAGCTTCGTGATCCTCACCGCGCACGGCGACGACCCGCACCAGGAGGCGCTGACCACCGTGCGCACGCGCCGGGCGCGGGTCTTCACGGTGGACGTCTTCGCGCTCGATTTCACCGGGTACCTCGACGACCCCGCGGCGCCCGCCCACGGGGGCGAGCTCGATACCTCGCTCATCCTCCACCTCGCGCCCGAGCTCGCGCGCATGGAACTCGCGCAGGACTTCGAGCTATCAGAGAGAATGCTCGCCCGGCACCACCGCGGGGCGGGGTTACTCCCGCCGCGCTCACCCGGCTCGCTCGGCCGGCCGACGCTCGCCTCGGCCGAGAAGGGGGCGCGTATCTATAACATGATCTACGAGCGCATCGCCACACGCGTGCTCGGCGGGGCCCGGCCGTGACCCCCCTGCTGCTCGTGCTCGCCCTCCAGGGCGGCGTGGTGGACGAGGGCACCCTCGTGATCCGCACGGACACCGTGGAAGTGGCGCGGGAAGCGTTCCGCCTCGTCGCGGGGCACGTGGGCACCGGGCCGGCGGGCTGGACGCTGGCCACCACCGTGCGCTACGATCGCGTCCGCCCGGTCATCACGCTCTCGCCGCTGCTCGAAGTGGGCGCGGACACGCTGCCGGCCGCCCTGCAGTACGACGTCACCGACGCACGCGGGGCGGTGCGCATCCTGGGCCAGCTCGGGGGCCGGCGGTTCACCGTCCGGTTCTTGTCCCGCTCGTCCGAGCGCGCCCGCGAATTCCCGGCCAACGGCCGCACCGTCGTGCTCGACGACTCGGTGTTCGCGCTGTACGTCTTCGCGGGGTGGCACGCCCGCCCCACCCCCGGGTCGGTGACCGCGATCGTGCCGCGGGGCCTGCGGCGCGAGACGCTGCGGGTGGAGGACCACGGGACGGCGCCGACGATCCTCAACCGCGATCCCGCGACCCTGCGGCACGTCACCGTGACCGGCGGCGCCAACCAGGTCGTCCATCTGTGGCTGGACGCCGCCGCCCGGATCATGAAGGTCGAGATTCCCTCCCGCCGCCTGACGGTGGAGCGCGCGCCCGACGGGTGAGCACGCGCGCCGGGCGCCGCCGGTGTAGCTTTTTTCGACGGCCGGTCGGCGTCCCAGGGCGAAACTCCTGGCGGTCGGTGTGCGTACGCGTCGATAACACATAAGGACCGCCATGCGAACCGTCACCATCATCGCCACCCTGCTCGCCCTGCCGGCGCTCGGCGCCGGCCAGCAGGTCGACGTCCCCGCGACCCTGTCCCTCACCGATGCCCTCGCGATCGCCCGCGAGCACAGCCCCGCGTATCGCCAGGCCACCAACGACCGCACGCCGGCGGCGTGGGGCGTGCGGAACGCGTGGAGCGCGCTGTTCATGCCATCGGTGACGGCCGGCGGCGGGGTGAGCTACACCGGTCGCGGCGAGCAGACCTTCCTCACGTCGAGCTTCGAGCAGAGGGTTTCCACCATTTCCTCTTATTACGACCTCGGCCTGAGCTGGCAGTTCTCGGGGGCGACGCTCTCGCAGCCGGGGCTGGCGCGCGCGCAGCAGCGCGCGGTGGACGCGGACGTGGCGGGCGCGGAGCGCGTCCTCGTCGCGACGGTGACCCAGCAGTACCTGACCGTGCTCCAGGCGATCGAGAACGCGGACGTGGCCGCGAAGCAGCTGGAGCGCAACGAGGAGTTTCTCCGATTGGCGCAGGCGCGGTATGACGTCGGCCGGTCGAGCCTGATCGACGTGCGGCAGGCGCAGGTGGCGCGCGGACAGGCGGAGGTGGCCCTGCTGCGGGCCCGCACCGCCGTACGCGTGGAGCGCCTGCGGTTGTTCCAGCAGCTCGGCGTCACGGCGCCGGTGGACGTCGGGCTGGTCCAGCTCAGTGACACGTTCGCCGTGACGGCGCCCACGCTCGCCCTGGAGCAGCTGCTCGACCTGGCGGCGGAGCACAACCCGTCGCTCAACGCGTTGCGGGCGCGCAAGAACGCCGCGACCTGGGGCGTGCGGGCGGCCGCGTCGAGCTACGGACCCGCGCTGTGGCTCTCGGCGGGGTGGTCCGGCTTCACGCAGCAGTTCACCGATGTGGAGCCGGTCCTGGTGAGTCAGCAGTTCGCCCTGGGGCAGCAGCTGGCCGCGTGCCAGGACGAGAACCAGATCCGGCAGAGCGCCGGGCTCCCGGCCAACAGCTGCACGCCCTTCGTGTGGGGGGCGGACGACGAGCTGGCGCTGCGCCAGCGAAACTCGGTGTTTCCGTTCGACTTCACGCGACAGCCGTTCCAGGCGCGGCTCACCGTCACGTTGCCGCTGTTCACCAACTTCTCGCGGCCCCTGCGCGTCGCGGAGGCGAAGGCGCAGGAGGGCGACCTGGCGGAGTCCGTGCGCGCCCGGGCCCTCCAGGTGCAGACCGACGTGAGCGAGGCGTTTCTCAACCACGAGACGGCGTACCGCACCATCGCGATCCAGGACACCAACCGGACGGCGGCGCGGGAGCAGCTGCAGCTCGCCACCGACCGCTACCGCATCGGCTCGGGCACCTTTTTCGAGCTGCTCGACGCACAGGTGGCGGCGCTGCGCGCCGAGTTCGATTACGTGAGCGCGATTTACGACTATCACCGGGCGGTGGCCGCGCTCGAGGCCGCGGTCGGCCGGCCGCTCCGGTAGAGGGGAGATCGGAAGGTCCATGTCCAAGCGGAGGAAGCTGTTGCTCGGCGTCGGCGGTGTCGTGGCGCTCGTGGGGATCGTGCTCGCCAGCGCCAGCGCGAAGCGCGAGAAGGGGGTCGAGGTCCGCCTCGAGGAGGTGGCCCGGCGCGACCTGATCGCGGTCGTGACCGCGAGCGGGAAGATCCAGCCCAAGCGCAAGGTGGACGTGAGCGCCGACATCACGGGGCGCATCACGCGCCTGGCGGTGCGCGAGGGCGACCTCGTCACGCAGGGCCAGTTCCTGCTGGAGATCGACCCCACCATCTACCAGGCGAACCTGCAGCGTGCCCGCGCCGCCGTGTCGTTCGCCGAGGCGTCGGCCGTGCAGGCGGCGGCCAACCGCGACCAGGCCAAGCGCGCGCTGGAGCGCACCCAGGAGCTGCGGGCGCAAAACCCGAACCTGATCTCCGCCGAGCAGCTGGAGCAGGCCCAGACGGCCTACGAGGTGGCCGAGGCCCTGGCCACGGCCGCCCGCCATCAGGTGGACCAGGCGCGCGCGGCCCTGCAGGAGGCGCGCGACCAGCTCGCCAAGACGCGCCTCGTGGCGCCGATGTCCGGCCGCGTGACCCGCCTCGCCGTCGAAGAAGGCGAGGTCGCCGTGCCCGGCACCTTTTCCCGGGAGACGGGCCTGCTGCTCACCGTCTCGGATCTCTCGGTGATCCAGACGGTGGTCCAGGTGGACGAGACCGACGTCGTGCGCCTCCATCTGCGCGATTCCGTGGAGGTGTCGATCGACGCCTTTCCCGACACGACGTTCACGGGCCGCGTGACCAAGATCTCCGACAGCGCGATCCTCACCGGCGCCACGGCAGCGGCCGCGCAGTCCGACCGCGCCGTGGACTACGAGGTCGAGATCACCCTCGACCGGCCACCGGCGGATGTCCGGCCGGACCTGTCGGCCACCGCGCGGATCATCACCGACACCCGGGACTCGGCGCTGGCGATTCCGATCATCGCCCTCACGGTCCGGGAGCACGCGCCCATCGGCACCGAGCTCAAGCCGGCCGACACGACGGCCGCGGCGCGGAAGGTGAAGGAGACCGAAGGCGCCTTCGTCGTCGTGGCCGGGAAGGCGACCTTCCGGCCGGTGCGCGTCGGCATCGCCGGCGACGAGTACTTCGAGGTCCTGGACGGCGTCCAGCCGGGAGACACCATCGTGGCCGGTCCCTACCAGGCGATCCGCGACCTCAAGGACGGCACCGCGGTGCGGCCCACCAAGGCGCAGGCCGACAGCCTGCGGCGGCGGGCGGCATCGTGAGCGCCCAGGAATTCCGAACCGGCGACACGCCGCTTCCCGACATCATCATCCTCACCCACAAGCTCGCGCGCGACTACGAGATGGGGGCGGAGATGGTGCGGGCGCTGCGCGGCGTGAACGTCCAGATTCGCCGTAACGAGTACGTCGCGATCATGGGGCCGTCGGGCTCGGGAAAGTCCACCCTCATGAACCTCATCGGCTGCCTCGACACCCCCACGGCCGGCGAGTACTGGCTCAGCGGCCAGAAGGTGTCCGACCTGGACGACGACGCGCTGGCCCGGATCCGCAACGAGGAGATCGGGTTCGTGTTCCAGACCTTCAACCTGCTGCCGCGGGCCACGGCGCTGCACAACGTGGAGCTGCCGCTGATCTACGCCGGGGTGCGGGCGGCGGAGCGGCGGGCGCGGGCGGAGACCGCGCTCGAGCAGGTGGGGCTGGGAGACCGGATGCAGCACAAGCCGAACGAGCTGTCGGGGGGTCAGCGGCAGCGGGTGGCGATCGCGCGGGCGCTGGTGAACGCGCCGAGCATCCTGCTGGCCGACGAGCCCACCGGGAATCTCGATTCCGCCACCGGCGCCGAGATCATGAAGCTGTTCGAAGAGCTGCACGACGCGGGGCAGACCATCGTGCTGGTCACGCACGAGCACGACATCGCGGTGCACGCGCGCCGCCAGATCCACCTGCTCGACGGCATCATCGAGCGGGACGAGAGGATGGGGTAGCACGGTGAAGCGCATCGGATGGAGCCTCGGCGTGGTGGCCCTCGCCGCCGCCTGCGGCAACGAGGAGCCCGCGCCGCTGTACGAGAAAGTGGCCGTGGCGCGCCGGGACATCGTCGTCTCGGCATCGGCGGCGGGGTCGATCGAGCCGGTGCTGACGGTGGACGTGAAGTCGCTCGCCTCGGGCGAGGTCATCGAGATGCGGGTGGAGACGGGCGACGACGTCAAGAGCGGCCAGCTGCTGGTGCGCGTGGACCCGCGCCAGCCGCGGAACGCCCTCGCGCAGGCCGACGCCAACCTCGTGGTCGCGCGCGCGCAGCTCGAGAACGCCCGCTCGCAGCTCGCGCGGGCGGACACCCTGTTCAAGAGCCAGGCGATCACCGAGGCGGAGTACGAGAACGCGAAACTCGCGCACGCCAACGCCAACGCCTCCGTGGTGCGCGCCGAAACCGACCTGGAGGTGGCGCGCGATCAGATGGACGACACCCAGGTGCGGGCGCCCATCGGCGGCACCATCATCCAGAAGAATGTCGAGTTGGGCACCGTGATCTCGTCGCCCACGCGCGACGTGAGCGGCGGCACGGTGCTGTTCCGCATGGCGAACCTCGACACCGTCCAGGTGCGCACCCTGGTGGACGAGACCGACGTGGGCAAGGTGCAGCCGGGCCTCGCCGTCACGATCACGGTAGATGCCTACCCCAACCGGCCGTTCCAGGGAAGCGTGCTGAAGATCGAGCCCCAGGCGACGGTCCAGCAGAACGTGACGATGTTCCCGGTGCTGATCCGTATCGCCAACCCCGGGCACCTGCTCAAGCCCGGCATGAACGCCGAGGTGGAGATCCACGTCGGGGAGCGCGAGAACGCCCTGGCGATCCCCTACCAGGCCCTGCGCACCCAGCGGGACGTCGCCTCGGCGGCGCAGGTGCTGGGACTCGACCCGGATGAGGTGCAGCGCCGGCTCGCCGACGCGCAGCGCCCGGCGGCCGACACCGGGTCGCGCGCCGGCCAGATGGGCGGCGGCGGGTCGGGGGAAACCATCACGATGCCGAGCGGACAAACCATCACCCTGCCGCCGGGCGTGACGGCGGCCCAGGTGCAGGCCATCCGGTCGAAGCGTCAGTCGGGCCAGGAGCTGACACCCGCCGAACAAGCCATCATGTCCCGCGTGTTTGCCCAGTTCCGCGGCGCCGGAGGTCCGCAGCAGGGACCAGCGGGCCAGCGCCGGACCAGCGGCGCCGCGGCGGGCAGTTTCATCGTGTTCGCCCTGCGCGGCGGAGCGCCGGCGCCCGTGCAGATCCGCACCGGTCTCACCGACCTCGACTACATCGAGGTATTGAGCGGCCTGTCGGAGCAGGACACGGTGATCCTCCTGCCCAGCGCGTCCCTGGTGCAGGCCCAGCAGCAGATGCGCGAGCGGGTCCAGCGGATGACGGGGGGCGGGCTCCCCGGCGTGCAGCAGCAGCAGCCGTCCTCGGGCCAGCGCCCCCAGAGGTAGCCGTGCTGCTCGGCGAAATCATTCAGGTCTCGCTCGCCGCGATTCGGGCGAACAAGCTGCGCTCCATGCTCACCATGCTCGGGATCATCATCGGCGTGGGCGCCGTGATCACGATGGTGGCCCTCGGGACCGGCGCGCAGAAGGCGGTGCAGCAGCGGATTCAGGCCCTTGGCCCGGACCTGCTCTCCCTGTACGCCGGCCAGAGCTTCCGCGGGGGCATCGCCTTCGAGCAGCGGGTCAGCCTCACGATGGACGACGCCGAGGCGCTCGCGCGCGACGCCCGCTACCTGAGCAACGTCGTGCCGGAGCTCACGCGCAACCTGCAGGTCAAGCGCGGCAACCAGAACATCAATGTCAGCGTGGTCGGCACGACCCCGGCCTACGTGCAGGTGCGGAACTACACGGTCACCGCCGGCCGCATGTTCACGCCCGGCGAGGACGAGGCGCGGCGGCGCTACGCCGTGCTCGGCTCCGCCATCCCGGAGATGTTCGGCGCGAACCCGGCCGCCATGATCGGGCAGGAGATCCAGATCCGCGGCATCCCCTTCGAGATCGTCGGCGTGCTGTCCGAGAAAGGCTCCCAGGGATCGTTCTTCAACCCGGACGAGCAGGTTCTCGTGCCGCTGCAGACCGCCCGGTACCGCATCCTGGGCACCGACCGCCTGCGTACCATCACGGCCAGGGTGGCCAGGATGGACCAGATGAACCTGGCGATGATCGAGATCGAGCGCGTGCTGCGGCGCGAGCACAAGATCCGGCCGGGCATGGACAACGACTTCCAGGTGCGGCGCCAGGCCGACGTGCTCGCCACGTTCGAGCAGACGACCGAGACGTTTACGTACCTGCTCGCCGGCATCGCGGCGGTGAGCCTGATCGTGGGCGGCATCGGGATCATGAACATCATGCTGGTCTCGGTGACGGAGCGCACGCGCGAGATCGGGGTGCGCAAGGCGCTCGGCGCCACGCGGCGCAACGTCCTGCTCCAGTTCCTGATCGAGGCCCTGGTGCTCTGCCTGGTGGGCGGCCTGATCGGCATCCTGTTCGGATCCGCGGGCGCCGTGGCGCTCTCCAAGTTCGCGCGCTGGAACACGACGATCTCCCCGTTCTCGATTCTGCTGGCGTTTCTGTTCAGCGCGGCGGTGGGGCTGTTCTTCGGCATGTGGCCCGCGAAGCGGGCGGCGGAGCTGGACCCGATCGTCGCACTTCGCTACGAGTAGAGCATAGCCTGAAGGGTGTTCCCGCGCTTGAGCCTGTGTTTAGCTTTGGCCCATGCTCCCCCTCGCCCTCCTGCTGCTCCAGTCCGCGCCCGATTCCCAGCCGACGTTCCACGGCCGCCTCCGCCAGCTCGACGTCCCGATCCCGCGGCTCGAGGCCGCGGTGACGATCGACGGCGTCCTCGACGAGCCGGTGTGGCGGGAGGCCGCCCGGCTCACCGGCTTCTCGCAGTACCGCCCGGCCGACGGCCGACCCGCCGAAGACTCCACCGAAGTCCTGGTCTGGTATCAACCGGACGCGATCGTGTTCGGCGTCCGCGCGTTCGAGGCCCATGGCGGTGGGGTGGTGCGCGCGACCCTCGCGGACCGCGACCAGATCGACGCCGACGATCACGTGCGCATCCTGCTCGACACGTACAACGACCGCCGGCGCGCGCTGATGTTCGGCGTCAACCCGCTGGGCGTGCAGCAGGACGGCGTGTGGAGCGACGGCGTGGACGCGGGGGCCGCGGGCGGTCCCGGCGCGGGGTTCCGCTTCGACGCGACGATCGACATCAACCCCGACTACGTGTTCGAATCCAGGGGGCGCGTCACCGCCGGTGGCTACGACGTCGAGATCCGCATCCCGTTCAAGAGCATCCGCTACCAGGCCGCGGATCCGCAGGACTGGAGCCTCCAGATCGTCCGCACGACGCAGCACAGTGGCTACGAGGACACCTGGACGCCCGCGGTGCGCGCCAGCGCCAGCTTCCTGGTGCAGTCTGGGCGTCTGCGGGGGCTCACGGGGCTGCGGCGTGGGCTCGTCATGGACGTCACGCCGGAGTTCACGACGCGCGTGGACGGCCTGCCACGCTCGGGCGGCTCCTACCGATACACCGGCGAGCCCGAGCTCGGCGGCACGCTGCGATGGGGCGTGACCACGAACCTGAGCCTCACGGCCACCGCGAACCCCGATTTCTCGCAGGTCGAGGCGGACGTCGGGCAGGTGACGGTGAACCAGCGGTTCGCGTTGTTCTTTCCCGAGAAGCGGCCGTTCTTTCTGGAGGGCCTGGAGCAGTACGACACGCCGAACCGGCTGATCTACACGCGGCGGATCACGGCGCCGCTCGCCGGCGTCAAGCTCAGCGGCAAGGTCGGCGCCACCAACGTCGCCTACCTCGGGGCCGTGGACGACGACGCGTTTTCGCCGACGGGCGATCACCCCGTCTACAACCTGCTGCGCGTGCGGCGGGATCTCGGCACGAGCTCCACGCTCGGACTCGCGTACACGGACCGCATCGAGGGCGACGCGTACAACCGCCTCCTGGGCGCGGACCTGCGCGTGGTGTGGCGCCAGCTGTGGTTCTCGACGGTGCAGGCCGTGGGCGCCTGGACCCGGGACCCCACCGGAGCCGCCCGGAGCGGCACGCTGTGGCAGGTGGTGTTGTTCGACCGCACCGGCCGGTCGTACGGCAACCACGCCGAGGTGCTCGGCGTGAGTCCGGACTTCGAAGCAGGTAGCGGCTTCGTTCCGCGACGCGATTTTGTCTCGGCCAACTGGTTCAACCGGTTCAGCTGGTACGGCCGGCCCGGCGCGTGGCTCGAGCAGTTGACCACGTTCTTCGGCCCCCAGGTCGTGTGGCGCTACGACGACTTCTGGGACCTGGCCAGCACGTTCGAGGGCGACTTCTCCGGGACCGGGATCCTGACGGTGCGCGGCGCCTGGGCCGCGGACGCGACCATTGCCAACCGGCACCAGCGGTTCGACGCGGGAGACTACGCGGGCTACGCCACCGACCCCGCCGGCACGCCCTTCGCGCTGCCCCACGGCCTCTATGGCCTGTGGACCGCCACCGTCGGCGTCAATACGCCGAACCGGGCGCTCACCGTCGGCGTGGACCTGGGGATCGGCCAGGCCCCGATCTTCGCCGAGGCCGACCGCGGGCGCGGCTGGGCGGCGACGCTCGACGCCGCCTGGCGACCCACCGGATCACTCCGGGTCGAGGCACGGTGGGTGCACGAGCGCATCAACCGCGCCCGGGACGGGAGCCGGTTCTCGACCGCCAACATCCCGCGGCTCAAGGTCGAGTATCAGTTGTCTCGCGCGATCTTCTTCCGCTACGTCGGTCAGTATTTCTCCCAGGAGCGCGCGGCGCTCACTGATCCCCGCACCGGCGCGCCGATCTACCTGTTCGATGACGAGAGCGGCGCGTGGCAGCCGGTCGCGGGGGAGACCATCAACGATTTCCGCAGCGACGTCCTGTTCTCCTACCGGCCGACGCCGGGGACCGTCTTGTTCCTGGGTTACGGGGCGTCGCTTACCGAGGCGGAGGCGTTCCGGTTCCGCGACCTGGACCGGACGGGCGACGGGTTCTTTCTCAAGGCCAGCTACCTCTTCCGGCTGTAGCCCCTACAGCCCCACCGCCTCGCGCAGGCGTCGGGCGTGGCGGTTCGCCTCGCGGCCGATCTTACCCAGGTCGGCCGTCTCGAGCCGCCCGTCACGCACCACGATCCGGCCGTCCACCAGCACGTGGCGCACGTCGGCCGCCCGCGCGGCGTACACGACGCGCGACACGAGATCGGCCTCCTCGGGCTGGGCGTGGGGGCCCGAGAGATCGAGCGCCACGAGGTCGGCCCGCTTGCCTGGCTCGATCGAGCCGATCTGGGCCTCGAGTCCCAGGGCCCGTGCGCCGCCGAGGGTCGCCAACTCGAGCACCTGGGCCGCGGGCAGGGCGTCGGGACCGAATCGGGGCTTCTGGATCAGCGCCGCGAGGCGCATTTCCTCGAACGCGTCGAGCCGGTTGTTGCACGGCGCGCCGTCGGCGCCGAGGCTCACCCGGCAGCCGGCGGCCAGCATCGCCGGCACCGGCGCGATGCCGCTGCCGAGCTTGAGGTTGGAGCTGGGGCAGTGGACTACGTTCGTGCCCTGGCGCGCCAGGCGGCCGATGCCCTCGCGATCGACCCACACGCAGTGTGCCAGCGCCGCGCGGGGACCCGATATCCCGACCGAGTCGAGGTAGGTGATCTCATCGTTGCCCGTTGCCCGTTTCACGAGCTCCAGCTCCAACGGCGTCTCGGCGGCGTGGGTGTGGATCGTCGCGCCGTGTTTCTCGGCCAGATCGCTCACGGCGCGGAGCAGGGGCCCGGTGCAGCTCGGCGCGAAGCGCGGCGCGAAGCAGTAGCGCAGCCGACCGTCCGCGGCGCCGTGCCAGCGGGCGCATAGATCGGACGCTTCCTGGAGCGCGCGGTCGGTGGGCTCCCGCAACTCGGCCGGAGCAGCGGGCGCGTCCATCAGGCATTTCCCCGCCGTGGCGCGCAGGCCGACCGCCTCGAGCGCGCGGAACGCCGCGCCCGTGTGGCGTACGGTCTCCATGTCCAAGATGGCCGTGGTGCCGCCCAGCAGCAGCTCTGCCGCGCCGAGCATGGCGGACCAGTAGACTGAGTCCTCGGTGTGCGCCGCTTCGAGCGGCCAGATGCGGTGGGCGAGCCACATTTCCAGCGGCAGGTCGTCGGCGAGCCCGCGGAACAGGGTCTGGCAGAGATGGATGTGGGCCTGCACGAGACCGGGGAGGATCACCAGACCGACGCAGTCGAGGGTCCGCACAGCCCGTCCGCCCCTGTCCGTCCCCGTCCGCCTCCGTCCGCCCCGCTGCACGACCGCCTTGATCCGGTTCCCCACCACGACGACATCCGCATCGAGGACGCGGCGCTCGGCATCCATGGTCAGCACCCGGGCGCCGGCGAGCGTGAGCGTCATCGGCGACGCCGGCGCGGCCTCACGTCGTCACCCGCGCCGGCGTCGCGGTCGAGTCCGCGGGGAGATCGAAGTACGCGCGGATCTCGTCGAGCAGCTCGGCCTCGCCGTACACCCCGGAGAGCACCCGCTCCGTGCTGCCCGGCTCGATCAACAGATACCCGAACGGGAACTCGAGCCCCGACAGCACGATCGCCTGGCGCCGCCGGTTGGGCAGCTCGACGAACACGGTGTCGGCGTGCGTGGGCACGATCTCGATCTCGAACGCGGCGAGCGCGCCGGCCACGCTCTCGGTAGCCAGCGTCAGCTCATCGTAGGCCGCCGCCGCGTCGTCGGGGTGCAGCGTGTCGCTCGCCCACAGCCAGAACACGACGACGGTGGGCTCGGACACGACGGGCGGCGTGGCCAGCACGCTGTCCACGGCGTCGCGCGGGACCCCCGCCCCACGGCCGGACGCCTCGCGCCGGCCGGCGGAGCCCGCGTCGCACGCCGCCGCCGCCAGCAGCACCAGCAGTAGCGCGTTCCGGGTCATGGCGCACAATATATCCGCATCATGAACGAGCGACCGGAGCCGCGGCCGACGGCGCGCCGGCACCACTGGATCGTCCGCCTGACCCACTGGGCGACTGTCCCGATCCTCGCGGGCCTCGTGGCCAGCGGGCTCCAGATCTACCACGCCTACGCCCGCTTCGGAGAACGCGGCGGTCCGTACTTCGTCAACCCGCTCCAGGACACGCAGTTTCCCGCGTGGAGCCGACTGGGCGGGTGGCTGGCGGGCGCGCTCAACTGGCACTTCGCCCTCATGTGGGCGTTCGTGGGCGTCGGCCTGCTCTACCTGGCGTACCTGGTGTGGAGCGGCGAATGGCGCGGGCTGGTGTTCCGCCCGCACGACGTCCGCGGCGCCGTCGAGATGGCCAAGTATTACCTGCGCATGCGAAAAGACCATCCGCCGCAGGGCAAGCACAACCCGCTCCAGAAGCTCGCCTATACGGGCGCGCTGGCCCTCGGCGCGCTCGCGGCGCTCACGGGGCTCGCGATCTACAAGCCGGTGCAGTTTGCCTGGCTCACCGCGCTGTTCGGCGGGTTCCAGGCTGCACGGTACTGGCACTTCTGGATCGTCTGGCTGTTCGTAGCGTTCAGCGTGACCCACGTCGTGCTGGTGTTCGTGGTCGATCCGGCGTCACTGCGCGCCATGATCACCGGCTGGTATCGCGGGAGGTTCCCGAGCCATGATTGACCGCCGCGGGTTCGTGACACTGGGCGTCGCCGGCGGCGCGGCGTCGCTCGCCGCCGCGTGCGGGTGGGACGGCGGGAACGCGCTCCGGCCCGGCCTGCTCTCGGTGAGCCGGTTCAACGATTGGGTGGGCGAGAAGATCCTGTATTCGCCCGCCCGCCTGGCCCCCACGTACGATCCGTCGGAGCGCAGCGCGCGGCTGCCGAGCTACTTCATCTCGCGCATGACGCCCGTGCTCCAGAATCCGGCGGCGTGGCGTCTCCGGGTCGACGGGCTGGTGCGCCGCCCGCTCGAGCTGACCCTCGACGACCTCATGCGGATGCCGCGGCTGTCCTACACGGTCAAGCATCACTGCGTCGAGGGCTGGACGGCGATCGCGTCGTGGCATGGCGTGCCGGTCTCGGCCGTCGCCGCGGCGAGCGAGCCCCTGCCGGCCGCCCGCTACCTCCACTTCACGTCGTTCGATGCCGGGTACTCGAACGGCTGGGACCTCGCGAGCGCCATGCACCCTCAGACGATCCTCGCCTACGGCATGAACGACAACCCGCTGCCGGCCGCGCACGGCGCCCCGCTCCGGCTCTATTCGCCGACGAAGCTCGGCTACAAACTGACCAAGTACCTGCTCGCGATGACGTTCCGTGCGACCCGACCGGGCGGCTACTGGGAGGATCAGGGGTACCCGTGGTTCGCGGGACTGTAGCGCTGCTCGCGCTCGCGGCGCTCGCCTGCCGGGAGAACCGCCCCATGGCCGACCGGGTCGAGCTGCCGCACGTCGATTCCGCCATGCTCACCGACATGCCCAAGCTCGACAGCCTGCTGGACACCATGCCGGGCGGGGAGATGGTGCGAGGCAACGAGAGTGCGGCCATGCGTCTGATCAAGCGCAAGATGTAGCCCGGCTCACTCCGCTTCGCGGCCCGGATGCTTGGGGCGCCGGCGGTAGCCCTTCTTCGAGCGATGCACTTTGTGGGACGGAGTCTTGAGCCGCTCCTTCACCGGCGCGTCGGGGTTGGGCACGCGCACCGTGAGTTTTTTCTTCGTTCTCGGCCCGCGACTCATCCGGCCAGCCGCGCGCGGATTTGTTTCGCGTGATGGCGGCAGTGGACCACGTGAAAGCGCATCCACTCCTCGAAGGTCAGGTCACCCAGGACGGGGTGGCGCACGAACAGGTCGCGGCGCCGCGCCGGCAGCAGCAGGCGCTCGAGCGCGAGGAACCGCGCGTGGCCGGCGCGGAATTGTCGCTCGACGGCCACCGGGTCCGGATGCGCGCCCGGGCGCGAGCCTTCAGGAGCGGTGAAGCCGCGCGGGAACCACCCCAGCCCCACGATGCAGAACGCGCCGATCCGGCCCAGCGCGGTCCGCGGTCGCCGCGCCATCGGCCCACGCTCCCGGCGCTCCTCGAACCGTCGCGAGCTGCCGTCGAGCGAAATGGCGAGATGCTCGGCGATTTGCGCGGCGGTCCACTTGCCGGGCGGCGCGGCGTGCCAGTCGGCGGGCGGCCGGCCAGCGAGTGGGCCGAATACCAGGTCGGGAAGCTGTGAAAACTGGGTCACGAATACCTCGTCGTGATTCCCAGGCCGAAGCCTGGGCTCGGCCCGACGGCGCCCTCTAGGGCGGCGCTCCGCCGAGCCCACCCTTCAGGGTGGGAATACGAGTCGGAGGCTGCTACCTTCATCCCGACCCATCGCCCGGGATTCTACGGTTGCGCCTGCTCCGCCGCCACCCGCTGGCTGTCGCCCTCGCGCTGCTCGTCGTGCTGGGCTGGGTGTTCGCGATCCCGCCCGTCGTGGACGCCGTGACCAACGCCGCTCCGGCCGACGCCGAGCTCGTCCTGCCGCTCGGGTACGTGGTCATCGCGCCGCTCGCCAACCTGCTCGACGCGCTGACCTTTCTCAGCGTCCCCCGGGCGCAGTGGGCGCTGGGCGTCTGGGCGCTCGGGCTCGCCGCGCTCGGGGCC
>JBOHSV010000008.1:0-5865 GCA_050921735.1 Gemmatimonadales bacterium
GAGATGAGAGCGGTGAAGCTTTTTGTTTTAGCGCCGTTGGTAGCTGCTGGTTGTCACGGCGCGGGAGGTACTCCGCCACTCTTCGAGCTCCTCCCCCCCGAGCGAACCGGCATCACGGTCGTCAACCAGCTGCCGGAAGCGCCGGAGTTCAACATCATCAACTACCTCAACTACTACAACGGCGGCGGCGTCGCGGCGGGTGACGTGGACGGTGACGGCCGGCCCGATCTCTACTTCACGTCGAACCTCGGCCCGGACCGGCTGTATCGAAACCTCGGCGACTACCGGTTCGAGGACATCACGGAGCGCGCCGGCGTGGGACGCGAGCAGGGGTGGACCACCGGCGTCACCATGACCGACGTCAACGGCGACGGGCACCTCGACATCTACGTCTCGTCCGTCAACCACCTCACCCTGCGCGGCCGCAATGTGTTCTACGTCAATAACGCCGACGGGACCTTCACCGATCGCACGGCGCAATATGGGCTGGGCCACGTCGGCTACTCGACCCAAGCCGCGTTCTTCGACTACGACGGCGACGGCGACCTCGACATGTACCTCCTGAACCACTCCACGCACGCCCTGCGCGGGGCCGTGTGGAACCCGCAGCGCCTGGTGCGCCACCCGGAGGCCGGCGATCGGCTGTTCCGGAACGACGGCGGGCGGTTCACGGACGCCAGCCAGGCGGCCGGAATCTATGGCGGCGCCGGGGGATACGGTCTGGGCGTGGTCGTGAGCGACCTGAACCTGGACGGCTGTCCCGACGTCTACATCGCGAACGACTTCGACGAGAACGACCTCTTCTACCGCAACAACTGCGACGGCACGTTCACCGAGTCGATCACGACCGCGATGGGGCACACCAGCCACGCCTCGATGGGCGTGGACGCGGCCGACTTCAACAACGACGGCCGGCCCGACGTCGCGGTGCTCGACATGCTGCCCGAGCGCCGGGACATCTTCACGACGTCCGCCAGCACTGAGGACTTCAACGTCGAGCAGCTCAAGCTCCGGGCCGGCTATCACCTGCAATACCGCCGGAACACGCTGCAGCTGAACCGGGGCCTGGGACGCTTCAGCGAGATCGGGTATCTGGCGGGCGTGCACGCCACCGACTGGAGCTGGGCCCCCTTGTTCGCCGACCTGAACAACGACGGACACAAAGATCTGTTCGTCACCAACGGCATCTACCGGCGGCCCAACGACCTCGATTACATCACCCACGTGTCGACGCCGGCCGTCCAGGCGTCCCTGGAGCGGGGCATCACGCCGGAGACCTTGCGGCCGCTCCTGGATCGCATGCCCCACGTCCCCATCCCCAACTACGCGTTTCGGAACAACGGGGACCTGACGTTCACCGACATGGCGCGCCCCTGGGGCCTCGCGCGCCCGGGGTTCTCGACCGGTGCCGCCTACGTGGACCTGAACAACAGCGGCGCCCTCGATCTCGTGGTGAACAACATCAACGCTCCCGCCGGCATCTACCGGAACCGCGCCCGCGAGATCCACGGGCACCATTACCTCGCCGTGCGGCTCGATGGCTCGGGAGCCAACACGGCCGGGATCGGGGCAAAGGTGATCATCAAGCAGGGCGGCCGGGTTCAGATGCTGGAGCAGTTCCCGACGCGGGGCTTCCAGTCCTCGGTGGATCCCCGTCTGCATTTCGGGCTCGGGACCGATTCCCTCATAGACTCGCTGACGGTGGTCTGGCCTGATGGTCGTTACCAGGTGCTGAGGGACGTAGCAGCGGATCGGATGATTACCCTGTCACAAGAGGCGGCAACGGGCGGCAGAGGAGGCAAGGGGCCGCAATGCTTGGTGCCGCCGTCTGCCGCCCTTTGCCGCCCTGTGCCGCTCTTCTCCGACATCACCGCCCGCCTGGGCATCGATTTCAAGCACCGCGAAAACACGTTCTTCGACTACAACCGCGAGCCGCTCATCCCGCACCAACTCTCGGCTGAGGGCCCCGGCCTGGCGGTGGGCGACGTCAACGGTGACGGCCTGGACGACGTCTACGTCGGCGGCGCCAAGTGGCAGGCCGGCGCGCTGTTCATCCAGCGGCGGGACGGCACCTTCCGGCGCGCCGACGAGCGCGCGTTCCTGGCCGACAGCCTGCACGAGGACGTGGACGCGGCCTTCTTCGACGCGAACGGCGACGGGCATCCGGACCTCTACGTCGTGAGCGGCGGCAACGAGTTCTGGGAAAATCACGCCGCGCTCCAGGACCGGCTCTACCTCAACGACGGGCGGGGGCGGTTCCGGCGCGACCCGGCCGCGCTCCCCCGCATGGCCGAGAGCGGCGCGTGCGTCGCGGTGGGCGACTTCACCGGCGATGGCCACCCGGACCTGTTCGTCGGCCGGCGGGTCGTGGCGCGGCGCTACGGCGTTGCCCCACGCAGCTATCTGCTCGAAAACGATGGTGCCGGGCGATTCCGGGACGTCACCCTCGAGACGGCCCCGGCCCTCGCCCAGGCCGGGATGGTCACGTCGGCCGCCTGGGTAGATTACGACCACGACGGGCGGCTCGACCTGATCGTGGTCGGCGAGTGGATGCCGATCCGCGTGTTCCGGCAGGAGAACGGCCGCCTGGCGGACCGCACCGCCCAGGCGGGGGTGTCGAACACGAACGGCTGGTGGAACGCCGTGACGGCGGCGGATCTGAACGGCGACGGCTTCGACGATCTCGTGCTGGGCAATCTGGGGCTCAACTCGTACATCCGGGCGTCACTGGCGAAGCCCGCCCGCCTGTACCTCCACGACTTCGCCGGCAACGGCGGGCTTCAGCGGGTGCTGACCGTCTACCGCAACGGCGTGAGCTATCCGCTGGCCGGCCGCGATGAGCTCGCGGCTGCAATCCCGCGCCTGCGCGATCGCTACCCGACCTACGCCGACTTCGGCGCGAGCCGCGTGGAGGAGATCTTCTCGCGTGCCGATCTGAAGCGGGCCGTCGTGCTGGAGGCGCGCGTTTTCGCCAGCGGCGTGGCCCTGAACGGCGGTGATGGAACGTTCGTGCTCCGGCCGCTTCCTGCGGAGGCCCAGTTTGCCCCCATCTACGCGGCGCTGGTCGAGGATTTCGACGGCGACGGACTGCCCGACCTGCTGGTGGGGGGGAACCTGTACGGTGTGCCGCCCGTGCGCGGCCGCTACGACGCCGGCTACGGGCTGCTGCTGCGCGGCGACGGCACCGGCCGTTTCGAGCCGGTCGATTTGGAGGCCGCGAATCTGGCGATCAACGGGCAGGTGCGGGACCTGGCGGTGCTGGGCTCCACGGACGGCACCCGGCTGATCGTGGTCGCGCGCAACGACGACGCGCTCATGATCCTGCGGCCGCAAGCTGCCGCGCGTTCGCCCGGCGCGCCCGCCACATCTCGACCAGCAGCGCGGCCGGCCCGACGATAAACAGCGCATAGAACGGCGCGTAAATGACCTCGGCCAGCCGGAGCAGCATCTCCACGAAGGCCACGAGGAAGGCGACGAAGGCGGCGCCGCGCCGCGAGGCGACGGTGGTCCGCGGGTCGGTGATCATGAACAGGGCGAAGAGCTGATACATCGGGCCCGTAATCGGGGCCACCTCGGTGAGGAACGTCGTGTCGGTCAGCAGCGTGCGCACGAAGGCGAAGAAAAAGAAGGACGCCACGTACGCCAGCGTGATGTGGGCGCGGCGGGCGATCCAGACGGCGTTCAGCCCGATGGCCCAGATCACGAGCATGGGCCAGAGCTCGTTGCCCCACTGCACCGACAGCGGCGCCACCGCGAACGGAGCGAGAAACAGCAGGGCACCGATGCCGAAATTCGACGGGTTCCACAGGTGCCGGCCCCTCACGCGGAGTAGGTACTTCGACATCACCGAGAGCACGCTCCCGAGCAGGTAGGGCCACAACACCGGGGACCGGACGAGGATCCCGATGCTGATGCCGGAGATGTACGCGCTGGCCACGTGATGCTGCTGGTCCGGCAGCAGCCGTGCCAGCAGGAGATCCACGCCGATCGCCGCGAGGACCGCGAGCCCGACGGCCTCGTAGCCGCGGAGCACGCCGTAGGACCAGTGGGCGCCGACGAGAATGAGGGTGATGAGCAGCGGCGCTACGAACCGGCGGTCGAACGTCACTCGGGCTCTCGCACGGCGTGGAGCGTGTCGACGGCGGGGGCGTGGAGCGTGTCGGTTCGCCCGGAGGGCCAGCGGATCACGGCGCGGTCGATCGCGGTGGTGGGACCGAGGCCGAAGTGGACGCGGCGCTGGTTCTGCGCGGCGAAGCCGTTCCCGCCTTCCACCTGCTGCACCTGGGTCATCCCCGCCCAGTGCAGTGTGATCTCCGCGCCGATCGCGCTGCGGTTACTGCGCGTGCCATCGAGCTGGAAGGCGATCCAGTGGTGGCCCGGCGCCACGCTGTTCCGGTAGAGCAGGACGGGCCCGCGCTGATAGGCCACCACGACGTCGAGCACGCCACGATTCCAGAGATCCGCGAACGCGACGGCCCGGCCGTCGTAGGCGTTGGCGGCCCCGACGGCCCGGGTGACGTCCTGAAAGCGGCCCGCGCCGTCGTTCAGCCAGAGATGGTCCTCCTGGTACCCGGACAGGCTGCGGCCCCGCATGGCCGGCCAGTTCCGCGCGTCGCCGATGATCTGGCGATGGCCGCCGGCCACCATCGAGTAGTCGTACCAGTAGCTGTCCCGCGTGTCGCCCGACACGAAGCCGTTGGTCACGAACAGATCGAGCCAGCCGTCGTTGTTCAGGTCGCCGAACTGGGCCCCGAAGCTGAAGCCCGCCAGCTCGACCCCCATCGCGCCGGCCAGGTTGCGGTAGCGCGGGGGCTCGCCCGGGCCAGCCGCGGGCACCCACAGATCGTTCCCGTGGATCAGCACGCCGGGCTCGGAGATGTTGCTCACGAACAGCGTCCACTCGCCCCGGTTGAGCACGTCGCCGAACGACGCGTTCATGCCGCTCTTGGGCTGGCGACCCACGTTGGCCGCGCGGCCCACTTCGCGGAACCGCCGCCCGCCCTCGTTGAGGTACAGCTCACTGACGCCGAAATCGTTCGCCACGAACAGGTCAGGGTCACCGTCCCGGTCGACGTCGGCGGTCGCGGCGGCGAGGGTCCAGCGCCGGCTCGTCAGCCCGAGCGCCGCCCCCACGTCGGCGAACGTGCCGTCGCCGCGGTTCCTGAACAGATAGTTCCGGCCCCCGTTCTGGGCGTACTCGAAGCTCTCCGGCAGGATGCGGGTGTGCTCCAGGTCCCACAGATCGATTTCCGCCGGATAGAAGCAGCCGATAAACAAATCGAGCCGGCCGTCGCGATCGTAGTCGAACCACACGGCTGCGTTGGCGTTGATCCAGGCGGGGAGGCCGGCGCGGGCGGTGACGCGCGTGAACCCGCGGCCCCCCTCGTTGTGGAACAGCTCGGCGCGACCCCACTTATACAGAAACAGGTCTTCGTACCCGTCGTTGTCGTAATCGCCCCACACGCCCCCCATCGAGACGCCCGTCGCGCGGTCGTTGACGTCCGCCACGCCCAGTCGCCCGGCCACGTCTTCGAACGTCCCGTCCCGGCGGTTCCGGTACAGCGCGTTGCGGCTCCCGACCGCGCTGTTGGTCACGTACAGGTCCTGCCAGCCATCACGATCGAAATCGACGATGGAGATCGACGCCCCGTACGCCGCCACCCACGGCATGATGGGCTCGAGCTTCGGATCGAGCACGGGGGCCTGGTGCCGGAACCGGATCCCGGCCGCGCGCGACACCTCCTCCAGCGCGAAGCCGTGGCGCTCCAGCGCCCCCGCCGGCGGGAGGGCGGCCCCGAGGCCGTCGGCGCGGGACCCGGGCCCGCGAACGGCGAGCGGGGTCGCGAGCAGCGCGAGGAACGCCAC
>JBOHSV010000009.1:0-5619 GCA_050921735.1 Gemmatimonadales bacterium
TACTTAAACGATTCTACCACGCAATACAGACCCGTTGGGTCTCGGTGATTCACCGGGTCGTTTCCGGCATAGAGCAGCGGGTTGATCCCGCCCTCAAGCCCGATCGGATCCTCGCTCAAGAACCGACCTGTCTTCGGCTCGTACCACCGCGCCCGCATGTAGTACAGCTCGGTCTCCTCGCCCATCCACAGCGCCCCCTTGAACCGCGCCCGATCCGCCCCACCGAACCCCACGTGGTCCGTCCCGCCCGTGTTCTTGCCCCACGCGCTGTAAGTGTACGTGCGTTTGACGGTCTGCGCCTGATCCGTCAGCGCGATCACGTTCCCCATCCCGTCCCGATGCGCGAAATACTTCGTCGTCCCGACGATCAGGGCGTGCGGCTGGTCGAGCCCCGGATAATACGAGTACTCGGCGATCTTCCCCGTCCCCGCGCCGTCCAGCTCGGCCAACGGATTGTCGCCGTCCCAGAGAAAGTGCCGTACCACGCCGCCCGTCGTCTTACGCACGAGCCGCCCCGCTGCGTTGTAGTCGAACGTGGTGGTCTGGCCGTTGACCGTCACGCTCGCCAGTCGGCTCTCGGCGCTCCAGGTGAAGGTGGCCGTCTCGCTGGCGCAGGCCCGCTGGGTCACGTTCCCGTCGAAGTCGGTTTGATAGGTGCACCCATCGAAATCCGTGATCCGGTTCCCCGTCGTGTACTCCCCGCCGAGGTCCCGCCGGTTCCCCGCCGAGTCGTATGCGAAGGTCGTGGTCGCGTCCGTTACCCACGTCCCTTCGTACGTGCACAGGTTGCCGTTCTCGTCGATGATAGGCGGTGGGGTGCCCTCACAAGGATTCGAAGGACCCTCGTAATGCACGTCAATAACTGACCGCAAGCGCCCGACGCCATCGTACCAAAAGTCCTGACCCTCCATCCCGCTCCCCAGCAGTTGCCGGCCGATTTGCCCGGCCGAGGTAAACGTCAGCCACCGGTTAATCGTCTCGGCATACGCCGCGCTCGTCGTGATGTCCGCATTGGTGTGCGCCGCCGTGTAGCGGCGAGTCACTTGATCACCCCCGGGCAGCGTGACCGTCTCGGGCAGGCCGTCGGCATCGTTCACCACGCCCGTGCCCGCGGTGCCCAGGGGCGGTGATGCTGCCGCATACGGTTCGCACCGCGCCGCTGTGCGAGAGGCGAATCGCAGTTACGCAGCTGGGGAGTGCACTGACGCCAACGTCGAAGCTGTCCGTAGGAGGAACCGGTAAATGTTAAACCCGCGCATCGCGACCACATTGGTTTCGTGTGGCGCCGTCTTGAGCGCCTGTAGCTCAACTCCTCCGTCGAGCGCCAGTTGCTCGCTCCCCGCGCTCTATGGAACCTGGACGATGGACGCCACGGGGGCCCCATCCGGATACCGGTACGCGGGCAAGGTCCACTTGGCGCCTAGCGGGTCGGTTACCGAACTCGTCGGCACGAGCGGCGAGGGAACCAGTGAACCGGACAATTATCCAATCGACAGCTTAACTGTGACGGCCGAGTCTATCCGGTTTCAGTTCGCCCCTCTAGGAGTCAGGATCGAGGGTAAGTGTGTCGCCCGGGACACCGTCGCAGTGCGCTTCGTTCTGCCACAGCCGCCGTTTCCCGACATTGTAGGGACTGGCCTGCTCACGCGCTCGGGGACGGACTAGCGTGGAAGTGCGGTGAGAAAGGAGCCCGGCGTTCCCGGGCCGGGCTCTCCATTTGTGGTCGCTACCGGCCTCCGGTACGACGTCGAGTCTCCAGGAGGGCGTCGACGAGCTTGAGGACGGCGCGCCGGTCGGCGGCGGGCAGCGCCTTCCACGTTCTTTAACCGCTTGAGGAGGCGGGCCGTCTTCGGCGAGGTGCCGTGCTTGACCGGCTTCACGCCGAGCAACACGTCGGTGCTAACGCGGAGCACCCGGGCGAGGTGGACGAGCACGGCGCCCGGGGACTGGGCGTCGGCGCGCTCGTAGTAGGCGATGACGCGCTCCGTTCAGACGCTGGGACCGCGTCAGTGGGCCACGACCTTGCGGCGTGCGCGCCGCACACGTCCCGGCTTCGCCTGACGCCGGGCGGGGGCCACGGTTGCGAGCACCGTCTGGGGATCCCGGGCCGCGATCTGCAGCAACACCCGCGCCGGGCCCTCCGGCGCCCGCCGCCGCTGCTCCCAGTTCCGCAGCGTCCCCACGCTGATTCCCAGCAGCGCCGCAAACTTGGGCTGCGATAACTTGAAGTGCGCCCGCAGGGCTCGGACGTCCGGTATTGCACCGTGCGTCACGCTGACGCTCCGGCTCGGAGCCCGGTGACCGCGTAGGATCGCCCCCCCTTCGCGCACGCTCGTCACGAGCTCGCTGAACAGCTCGTCCGGCATCGGTCGGCTCATGGGTATTCCTCCTCGATGATGCGCCGCAACGCGTGAACCTGCTGGGCGGAGAGATCGGCGCGTGCGTTCTTTGGGTACACAAACAGCAGCAGCAGAATGTCGGCCGCGACCGCCCAGTAGTAGATGATGCGGATCCCGCCCCGCTTCCCCCGTCCCGGTGCCGACCACCGGATCTTCCGGAGGCCCCACCCCCGGGGATCAGCGGCCCCAGCTCCGGATGCTGCACCAGCGCCAGCTGGAGGGCGCGGTAGCTCTCGTCCGAGATCGCCGAGCGAATCTGTCGCGTGAAGATGGTGGTCTCGACGATGAGCACCAGGCAACCTACTCTCTAGATGGCTATACGTCAATGGCGTATACCACTCGGACGGGCCGGCTCACTTCGCACATCCCCTCGAAAACGCACGTCTGGGTCTGAACAAGGTTTTACGACCAGGCCACCGATGCAGTGACCAGCTAAAGAGAGAGGCGGCTCATGCTTGCGTCGCTCGGGGCGTACGACTTCACGTCAATCAGGAGTCTCACGCAGGAAGATCCCATCGGCCTCGCCGGCGGGCTGAACCTGTACGGTTTCGCCAATGGCGATCCCGTGAACTTGAGAGATCCCTTCGGTCTGACGGCTGATACACTGAAGGCTGTTGGCGATTCGAGCTTCGAAGGTGACGTTCAGGCGGAGTGCGAAAACGGGGCCAGGGCAGTATGCAACGAGCTGCAGGCTTCTGAGCGTGTCTTCTACGTGTGCAAGGGAGTCAGTTCTGTCAGGGCGGGCGGGCAGCCACGCAGGGCACGACTGGGTTGCGAGGCTGCGACGGGCCGGCAGGTATTTCATACGACGGGACCAGGGGATCCCGTCGACATCGCGTGCCGTCGGACCTTGCTTCGTGGATCGGCGGAGGAGAGATATCGGGAGGAGTTGCACTCGTGAACGATCAGCAGGGCCTGCTGGCACCGTACACTGGATGGGGACAGGTCGCTTGGCACGAAATGGTTCACTTGCTAGGCGTCGCACGGACAGGAGCGATTCTGGGTCATGGGTGCGCGAATTCGGCGTGGGCCGGTGTCCCGGGCAGCGGTTGCCGGTAGATTCCAGTATTGAGGGGGGCGCTTATGAGGCTTCTCTATTTCATCGCCGGTGCCGGGCTGGTCGCCGGGGTTAGCTTCAGGCCTGCAGTGGCCAGTGCGCAAGGAACTCTCGAGGAAGCGATCGTCCGCGTAATCGTGCAATTGCCAGTGGATTCGCTTTGTGCTCTGACGGCACCGAAGCAACCTGATGTCCGCAATTGTGAACAAGTACACCTCCACCCGATGGTGGGCGAAGAGTATTACCGGCGAGCCGTGGCAGCTCAACGGGACTGGCAGACCTCCGGCAGTCTTCCGCGAGCTATTGTCAAGTGTTGTGGATCGGGACATGATCAGGCGGCATCCTTCCGATCCGTGTTCGCTTCCCGTTCGACCTGCGTGCCATCGACGAATCGCACCCCAGCCCGCACCAGCGGGAGCAGGTGCGCACCGTTCACCCGCCGCCACCGCTGCTCCGCCATCGCGAGCAGCTTGAACGCCATCGTCAGGCCCTTCGTCCGCGTGCCCGCGCCCTTCGTCACCCGCTGCCGCAGCCGCACCGTGGCGAACGCCGACTCCACCGGGTTGCTCGTCCGCACGTGTACCCAGTGCTCCGCCGGGAAGTCGAAGTGCGTGAGCAGCGCCTCCCGGTCGCTCCCGAGGCACTCGGCCGCCTTCGGATACTTGGGCCCGTACACCGTGGCGAACCGATCGATCAGCTCGTCGGCCAGGGCCCGGGTCTCCGCGTACATGGTCTCGCGCAGCGCCCGTTTCGCCTTGGGCTGGAGGCCCTGGGGCAATTTGTCCAACACGTTCGCCAGCTTGTGACACCAATCGCGTTGCGCGCGCGTCGCCGGCCAGACGTCCCGGACCGCGGCCCAAAAGCCGAGCGCCCCATCACCCACGGCGAGCACCGGCGCCCGCATCCCCCGCCGCGCGAGGTCCCGCAATAGCACCGCCCAGCTCTCGGTGCTCTCCCGGTAGCCGTCCTCGACGGCGATCAACTCCTTGGTCCCGTCCGGCCGCACGCCGATCATCACCAGCGTGCAGAGCCGCTCCTCCTCGAGCCGGATGGTGAAGTGCACGCCGTCGACCCACACGTACACGTAGTCGCGATCCGCAAGACTCCGCTGCCGGAAGGCGTGATACTCGTCTTCCCACACCGCCGTCAGCCGCGCGATGGTCGTCGGCGACAGCCCGACGGCGTCCTCCCCCAGCAGGATCGGCAACGCCTCCTGGAAGTCCCCCGTGGAAAGCCCCCGGAGGTACAGTACCGGCAGCACCTCGGCGACCTTCGGCGAGCGGCGCATATAGGGTGGCAGGATCCGGCTCGTGAAGCGCTGCCGCTGCCCCTCGGCGTCGACGCGCCGGTCATTCACCCGGGGCGCCGCCACCGTCAGCGTGCCCGCCCCGCAGGTCACCTGCCGGGCGCGCGCCTGCCCGTTGCGCACCACCAGCGCGTGGCCCCGCGTGTCCCGCTCCTGGTGGCGCTCCAGGTACGCCGCCACTTCCACCTCCAGGGCCTGGCGCAGCATCGCCGCCGCGCCCGCCCGGGCGAGCTCGTCGAGCGTCCGCCCGCCCAGCGCCCCTTCCTCCGGCTCGGTCTGCGCGACTACCTTCAACATGGGTGGCGTCTCCTTCCCCCTGGCGCGAACCAGGGCTTCGTGTGGGCCTCACACGGAAGGGTACGCCGCCCTTCTCACATCCTCAATCCACAACTTCCGACAATAACTCTACACCATTCGAGCGCGATCTTGAGTTGGAGCCAGGCGACCGGATTCAGCTCGGATGCCGTCACCTCGCAGCCCAGCCGCAGCCCTTCCAGGGGAATCGAGCCCCCGCCGGAAAACGGATCGAAGACGTGGGGCGTAGCTCCGTGCGCCCCCTGGATCAGCTTTCGGGCCGTCGAGACGTAGCCCCCCTTATTCACGAGGTCCCATTCGGCCAGTTCCGCGACGAACGCCAGTAGGGCATGCAGCAGATCAAGGTCGGAAGGCCCCACCCTTCGGAACTGGTGGAGCTCCTTCCTGGCGACTGCCTTGAAAGACTGCGGGCAGTGCGAGTCGGTGGGATCGGGCAACAAGAGGGTCAGCAGAAGGGAACGGCAGGACGCAAGCGGGCGCCGGGCCCACCAACTGTGCAGAAGCGAGATGTGGCCGCTGTCCACGCGGGTCTTGATGTTGTT
>JBOHSV010000010.1:0-12318 GCA_050921735.1 Gemmatimonadales bacterium
GTCCAACCCGGACGTCGTCTGGGCCGGCACCGGCGAGCAGAACAACCGCCAGAGCACCTCGTGGGGCAACGGCGTGTACCGGTCCACGGACGCCGGCGCGACCTGGACCCACACGGGCCTCGAGCGCACCCGCCACATCGGGCGCGTGCGCGTCCACCCCACCGATCCCGACGTCGCCTACGTCGCCGCGCTGGGCGACCTCTGGGCGCCGAGCGCCGATCGCGGGGTGTTCAAGACGACCGATGGCGGGAAGACGTGGCGCCAGGTGCTGTACGTCGACACGCTCACGGGCGTCGTGGACCTGGCCATGGACCCCGCCAACCCCGACGTATTGTACGCCACGGCATATCAGCGCCTGCGCCGGGCCTGGGGATTCAACGGCGGCGGGCCGGGCAGCGCCATCTACAAGACGACGGACGGCGGGCGCACGTGGACGCGCCTCGGCCACGGGATCCCGACAGGCGACAAGGGTCGCATCGGGATCGCCGTCGCCCCCTCAAACCCGCGCGTGCTCAACGCCATTATCGAGCACGCGACCGACGGCGGGGTGTACCGCAGCGAGGACGCGGGCGCCACGTGGTCCCGGGTGAACTCGCTCAACCCCCGGCCGATGTACTACAGCCACATCTTCATCGATCCCAACAACGACCGGCGGGTCTACGTCCTGGCGGTGACCTACTACAAGAGCGACGACGGGGGCCGCACGTTCCGGCGCATGCCGCACGCGCCGACCTACGACGTGGGCACGAAGGGCGACTTTCATGCGATGTGGATCGCTCCCGGCAACAGCGACCACTTCTGGCTCGGCTCCGACGGCGGCCTGCATGAGACCTGGGACCAGGGGGAGACATTCACGAAGATCAATAACCTGCCGATCGGCCAGTTCTACGCGGTGGGTGTCGACCGGCGGACCCCGTATCACATCTACGGCGGCATGCAGGACAACCACTCCTGGGTGGGGCCGAGCGCCACGCGCAGCTGGATCGGCATCACGCACGACGAGTGGCGGCAGATCGGGTTCGGCGACGGGATGTACCACTCCATCGACCCGACCAACCACCGCTACGTGTACAGCAACGCGCAGAACGGCGAGCTGCAGCGCGTCGATCCCGAGACCGGCGACCGGCTCGACCTCGAGCCGTACCCGCCCGCCGGGGAGCCCGACTACCGCTGGGACTGGGTCACGCCCAGCCTGGTTTCGCAGCACGATTCCAAGGTCGTCTACTTCGGCGGGAATCGGCTGTTCATCTCGCGCGACCGCGGCCTGACGTGGGATCGCACGCCGGACCTCACGCGCCAGATCGACCGCGACACGCTGCGGATCATGGGTGTCCGGGGTTCGGAGCGCATGCTCTCGAAGAACGACGGTGAGCGATCGTTCTCCGAGATCACGACCATCGCCGAATCGCCCCGCGACCCGAGGATCCTGTGGGTGGGCACCGATGACGGGAACGTCCAGGTGTCGCGGGACGGCGGCCGGGCGTGGACCGAAGTCGCGCCGCTGCGCACCTACGTGACGCGGGTGATCGCCTCCGCCGCGGGGCCCGGCGTGGCCTACGCGACGTTCGACGCCCACCGCGACGGGGACCTCAAGCCCTACGTGTTCCGGACCGAGAACTTCGGCCGCTCGTGGACGCCGCTGGTGCGGGGGCTCCCCGCCGAGGGCCCGGTGAACGTGATCCGCGAGCATCCGACCAACCCCGATCTGCTGTTTCTCGGGACCGAGCACGCCTTATTCGTCTCGACGGACCGTGGGCACGAGTGGCGCCGCGTGCGAGGCGGCCTGCCCACGACGCTGTACGACGATCTCGCGATCCACCCGCGCGACAACGATCTGATCGTGGCGACGCACGGCCGCAGCCTCTGGGTGTTGGACGACCTGGCACCGCTCGTCGAGTGGTCCCCCGACATCGCGCGCCACCCGCTCCACCTGTTCTCGATCCGGCCCGCGATGATCTTCCAGTACTGGAAGTCCACGTCGTACCGCGGGCAGGGGACCTACGCCGGCGAGAACCCGCCCGAGGGCGCCATCCTCAGCTACCATCTGGCGCGGCCCGCCGACTCGGTGCGGGTGACGATCACGAACGCGGCGGGACGCGTGGTGCGGCGGCTCGCGGGGCCGGGCACCGCGGGTGTGGTGCACCGCGTGGGGTGGGACCTGCGGCACGAGCCGCCGCCGTTCGAGCCCCCGGACAGCGTGGACCCCGCCGTGCTGGCGTTGCCGCACCCCGTGTCGCCGCGCGGGCCCTTCGTGTCTCCCGGCACCTACACGGTTCGGCTCGAGGCCGGGAATGCGGGCGCGGTACGTCCCGTGGAGGTGCGGGGCGACTCCCTGCTCCCCTTCACCGACGCGCAGTGGCGTGACCGAGAGGCGTTTCTGCTCGCGGTGGCCGAGGACCAGGGGCGGGCGTGGGACGTCGCGCGGCGCGCCGGGGCCCTGCCCGACTCGTTGCGCGCGCTGCGCGGGCGGGCCAACGCGGTCCGACGCGACCTCGACCGGCTGGCGGGCGAGTTCAATGGGCGAGGGGTGCGGCAGGGGAGCCTGTACCCGCCCACGAACACGCATCGCCAGCGCCACCGGGCGTTGCAGGCGGCGCTGGCGGAGGTGGTGGCGGCGTTGCCGGCGGCGGATGAGAATTAGACACGCCACGGGCTTGCTGCTGGGGCTGGCGGTGTGGGCCGCCACCAGCTGCCGCGACGCCGCCGTGCCTGAGGAGGACCTCGTCGCCCGGTTCGGTCTGGAGCCGCTTCCGCCGATGGTGTTCCCGGCCGACAATCCGCCGGACAGCGCGCGCATCGCGCTGGGCCTCCTGTTGTTCTTCGACCCGATTCTCTCCGGCGACGAGGACGTCGCCTGCGCCACCTGCCACCTCCCCGCGCTCGCGATGGCCGACGGCCGGGATCTCCCCGCAGGGCCCACCGGCGTCGGCCTCGGCCCGGACCGCGTGCTCACCGACCCCGACATGGTGCCGGAGGCGCGGAACAGCATCTCGATCATCAACGCAGGCTTCAACCGCTTTGTGGCACAGCAGACGGCCGATGGGTTGCTGTTTTGGGATGGACGGCGTCGCCGGCTCGAGAACCTCGTGACCCTGCCGCTGCGGGAGTTCACTGAGCTGCGGCATGACGCGTACGCCGTGGAAGACGCCCTGGACTCGGTGCTGGCGCGGCTGCGGAGCATCGCGGAGTACGACTCGCTGTTCCGGGCGGCATTCCCCGGCATGCCCGATCCGGTGATCGACTCCATCGCCTTCTCTCAGGCGCTGGCGCAGTTCGTGCGGTCGCTGGTGAGCGACGATTCGCCGTACGACCGGTTCGTCGCCGGCGATTGGGGCGCGCTGACCGACGCGCAGCGGCGCGGGCTGGTCCTGTTCTACGGGGAGGCGAGGTGTGCGGCGTGTCACCTGAGTCCGATGCTCTCCGACTTCGACTTCCACGTCGTGGGCGCCAGGCAGCTGGGCCCGGGGTTCCAAACTACGCCCCATGAAGACTTCGGCCGCTGGAACGTGACGGGGCTGGAAACAGACCGGTGGAAGTTTCGCACCCCCTCGCTCCGCAACGTCGCCGAGACCGCGCCCTACATGCACTCGGGTGGGTACGCGACGCTGGGGGAGGTGGTCGAGTTCTTCAACCGCGGCGGGGGCGACCTCGCCGCCGTTCCGCGCGCACGTCTCGAGGTGCGCCCCCTGAAGCTCAGCGCTCGCGAGCTCGACGATCTCGTGGCGTTTCTCGAAGCCCTGACGGATGTTCCTGACGTGCAGACCCCTGACCGGCTACCGAGCGGACTCGAGCCGCCGCGGCGTTAACGCGGCCGGTCCCCCGCCGTTCAGATCAATGGGCAGGGTCACGTCGCCATGCCCACCCGGGCCGGGGCACCACCTTCTGGCCGATCGCCACCGCCGCGGGTATGTTCACCGGATGATGGGAGGGCGCACGATATCTCCGAAACGGCTCGAGCCGCCGCGGCTGAGTCGGTGAACGCCACGCCCGTGGCCCGCTCGATCCTGATCGGCCTATTGATCGTCGCGACGGGCTGCTATCAATACGTGCCGGTCTCTCCCGCCGAAGTCGCGCCTGAGGCCGAAGTAAGAGTCCGGCTCTCGCTCGGGGGTGTGCAGCGGTTTCGCCGGCCCCTGGTGCGTGACCTGGAGCAGCTCGAGGGCCGTCTGGTGCGTTGGGACCCGGATGTCCTGACGGTGCACGTGCCAACCGAGGTGCATACGGCGGGCTTTCCCCCGACGACGAGCGTCGAGGTCATCGAGCTGGCCTCATCGGATGTCGGCGTGGTCGAGCGGAAGAAGCTGCACACCTGGCGGACCGTTGGACTCGTGGCCGCGATTGTCGGCGGCACGGTTGCGGCGGTGTTCGGCACACGGATCGTGGGGGGAGGTCAAGACGATCCAGAGCCGCCCCCGGATCCGCGTCAAAGCATTCGGATTCCGATCTTCTAACCAACTAGCTTTCCCGGTCGGGAATGAGTCTTACCAGCGTCCACTCTCTCCCGCTATCGAGGCGCAGTTCGGCGCGCCAGGAGGCCAGGTTCACGCCCGATTTGGCGCCAGACTGTCCAAAAAACTGTGAAGCTCAACGTCACCCGATCGCCCTTCTACAACCGGTTCGTCAAAACGGACGACCATGCTGTTCGGATTGGGGAGGGTACACTCGCTGATCCGACTTCGTGCGTCGGGGCACATCATTACCTGTCGGAGACTAACTGCCGGAATGTTGAGGGCGCGCGCAGTCTTCCGAATAGTTTCCGCATGAGCGTCCCCACCAGCACCGACATCGAGAGAGATTTCGATTCCGGCGGAAGAGCGATCACGCAGTTCTGACACGATGGGCGATACAAACCGCCGCAAATCACCCTGTGCCCCAAGATTCGTCGCCCAAGCCGAGGTCAGCACAAGCACCAAACCGAAACTCATCCTGGTCGGTGGTCGTCCCGATGCCAAGCGATCGCGCCAGCTTACCGATTTCCTCGGAGTCCAAGGGAGACATCGGGCCAGGGGTCTCTTCAAGCTTCACCGCACCTGGGGGCAGGCGCGGGATCACAGCCACCAAGGCGGCGTGGACGATCTCCCGCGCCGAATCTCCTTGTGCCACTAGCGCTGCCCCCTGCAGGTGACTGTCCGAGTTGGCCCAGCCAAACCCGGCGACAGCGAGCAATGACTGGAGCGGGGCCGGGTCTACGAGCACGGGATATTCTCGTTCACCACGCACTCGCTGGTCGGGATCGGCCGGCAGCGGTCCCGTTGTGCCTCGCCGGTGTAGATGATGCCCCCGCCCTGGAGAAACGGGTGGTCCCAGCGTTCCAGGTCCCATTGGCGCCGCCCCTCGACCCAGAGGGTCAGGTGGCGTTCGCGGTCCAGGATCGACCACGCGTCGTCGTACGCGTTGGGGTACTCGAGCGCACCAGCCGATGCGGGCTCACTGATCGGTCCCAGGCCGTAAAAGGTCAGCACGTCGTTGATCCGGCCGGTGAATGTGGTGAGATCCCCCGCGCGGAGCGCGGCCTCGGCCTCGATGAGGCGCATCTCCGCGCCCTTGACCACGGGGATGTCGTCGTTCACCGAGCTGTACTTTTCCTGCCGCCAGTGGGGGTTCTGGCCGTCGGCACCCTGAGCAGGACAGCCGGCACCGGTCGAGACGACGTTGCCGTTGGCGTCGTACACGCCGCAGGCCGTATACGGTGCGCGCACCTCGGGTGGGTCGTACGAGCCCGCCAGCGTCATGAACGCGGACATCTCCGGCCGCCCGTGCGTCTCCACCCAGACCTGGTTATCGTCGTCGTTGTCGTCGTACAAGGCGACGAACTCGAAGTCGGTGGCCACCATGGCTGCATGCTGTGTTGCCTGGGCCCAGTCTCCGAGCCCCAGGTACGCCTGGGCGAGGCCACCGTGGGCGGCGGTCGCGAGATCGGGCGAGGTGTCGGCGTGGGCGAGCACGTCGTTGAACGCGGTGATGGCACGCCTGAAGGCCGAGTCCCGGGGCACGAGGGGCCCGCCGTCGTAGCTGACCTCGCAGTAGTTGTCCCCCAGGATCCGGTTGGCGTGTCCCATGAACAAGTACGCGCGAGCCACGTGGCGGCTTCCGTCGAAGGTGTCCGGAATCAGATTCCGGATGCGCTCAAGGTGGATCTCGGCCATCCAGCGGGCCTCGTGCGCCTGTTCCCACTCGTATTCCACCTCGTCCGGATCCAGGATTCCGCGGCGGAAGAGGCCGGTCGCGGTGTAGCTCCCCGTGCCGGCCATCTCGTCGCTGGAGCGGCCCACGTCGAGCGCCAGCTGGTCCACGATGTCCGAGAAGTCGGACGACAGCCCGGTCAGGATGACCGGAATGAGATCCGGGTCGTTCAGGTCGTCGTCCAGGATCTCGCCGGGGTTCTCGATGTCGAACAGCCCGCCGCACCCGGCGGCCGCGAGCGAGGTGAGCGCGAGGAGCGCCGCGCAGGCCCCGCGACGGAAAATGGATGCGTGTCTCATCGGTCGATCCTTTCCGCTCCGGGGCCTAGAAGTTCACAGTCACATTGAGCAGGAACTGCCGGGGCGGCGGCGCGTCGTAGTACTCGAAATCGCCGTAGCGCCGGTTCGCGCCGCCCTCCGCCAGCTCCGGATCAAGACCCGGATAGTCCGTGATAGTGAGCAGATTCCGGCCCTGAAGACGGACCGTCAGGCCCGAGAAGGCTCCCGGGACGAAGCGCTCGGGAACGCGGTAGCTGAGCGAGACGGAGCGCAGCTTGAAGAAATCCGCCGGCGTCGTCCACATACCGTAAGTGACCTCGTCGGGGTCGCACAACGCACGGTCCCGGGCCGTGAGGCCGCTCGTGTTGCCCGCGTCGATCGCCTCGAAGACATAGTTGCACGGCGCCCAGAACTCTCGGACCACGTTCTGGCGTCCGATGCTGGCCTCGTGCACGTGGCCGCCCTGGCCCTCGCCGAGCACGTCGAGCGCCAGCCGCTGGAACAGCACCAGGCGGGTGTTGATGCCCCACGTCCGGCTGGGGATGGCATGCCCGAGGTACCGCTCCTCGAAGATCGGGTCCACGCCGACCTCGTCACCGTTGATGACGACGTCGCCGAACAGCGCGTCTACCGGCCGCCCCAGACGCCGGGGATCGTCCACGTTGCCGAGCTTCGCCACCTCATTCTTCGCCGCGGCGATGTTTCCCCCCACCTCCCACGAGACCTCGGGACGCCGGAGCACGGCCACGTTTGCCGTGACCTCGAACCCCTTGTTCGTGACTTCGCCGAGGTTGGTCAGAATCCTTTGCTCCGTCCCGATGGACGGGGGACGCTGGATCCGAATGAGGGCATCGCGCGTCTTCTGGCTGAAGTACGTGACGTCGAAGCTCACCCGCCCGTCGAACATCGATCCCTCAAAGCCCGTCTCGATCTCCCGGGTTCGTTCGGGGCCGACCTCCGGGTTGCCGTACTCCGAGAGGATGACGCCTGGCTGGCGCGTGTCACCCGACACCGATGCCCAGGTCCGGTCCTTGGCGAACGGTGCCGGCGCGCGTCCGCTCTCGCCGAGCGCCGCGCGCAGCTTCATCACTTCCCACCATGACGGCCAGAAATCGTGGTCCGAGATCGTGTACGCGGCCGCCACCTTCGGGTACACGGCCATACCGAAGTCGTCGCCGAAGGTGCTGAAGCCGTCCCAGCGGCCGCCGAAGGTGACGAAGAGCCGGTCCCGCCAGCCGACGGTTTCCTGGAGGAAGAAGCCGCCGCTCGCGGTGCGAACCCACTCCTCTTCGAACACCTCGGTCTCGACGCCCGACGTGATGAGCTTCGAGCCCGGCCCCGCGAAACGCTCGCCGAAGCCGTTGACGCCCCAGCTGTACTCGTCGTAGTACTGGAACCCCCACGAGAAACCGGACGTGAAGTCACGCAGGGGGAGCCCGATGTTCCACGTGCCCGCGTAATCGACGGTGAAGTTGCGGTCGGTGTCCTGATCGTTCTCCCGGTCACCGGCGGGCTCAGACCAGTAGCCCCACGGACGCTCCTCCGTGTAGTCCGATGTCGAATAGTCCATGCCGACGTTCAGTCGGTGCGTCATGGTCGAGACCGGCGTCCAGGTGATGTTCGCGCCCGTGACGAAGTGATCGATCTGCTGGTCCAGCTTCATCTCCAGGATCAGCGAGTCGTTGTGGGCCGGCGTATAGTCGCTCTGGCCCCGCATCACGTTCAACAGGAAGCCCTCGGCATTGTTGCCATTCGGGATCCAGGTGATGTCGCGCCGCGTGAACATGTTGTTGAAGCGAACGGTAAGATTGTCGAGCGGCACGAAACTGAAATTGCCGCGTACGCTCCAGCTCTTGGCTCCCTGTGGGTCGATCACGCCCGCCTGTGAGGTCCAGCCGCCCGTGACGTAGTAGGCGAGATCGCCCCCACCCCGCACCGAAAGCCTGTAGGCCTGAAAATGCCCCGTCCGGAACCAGCTCCCGCTCGCCGGACAACCGGGGTCCATCGAACAGTCGTTCAGATGGAGCCCGGTGGGATCCTCGTCGGGACCCACGTGACCCATCGTGCTCACGCCCTGGTCCACGGACAAGGTCCACTGCGGAGTGCCCCGGCTGCCGGTCTTCGTGAAGATCTGGATGACACCGGCCGCGGCCTCCGTACCGTACAGGGTCGTGGCCGCCGCGCCGCGCACCACCTCCACGCGCTCGATGCTCCGGGCGTCGATGTCGTCGAGCGCTGTGGCGACGACGTTCGCCTCATCGGGATCTCCATGGTTGCCGGCCTCGAGCCGCACGCCGTCCACGTAAATCAGCGGGTTGATCGAACCCAGCGTGTTGACGCCGCGGAGGATGATCGCGCTTCCAGCACCGGCCTGCGTGCCCTGATCTCGCACGATGATCCCGGCCGCGCGCCCTTGCAGCACGTCAGCCACATCCACGATCGGGACGGCCTCGAGGTCGTCCCCCGAGATCACCCCGATGCTGTTGCCGATCTCGCGCCGGCGCGCCTGTCCGGCGGTGCCCGTCACGACGACGCCCTCGAGCTCGATGGCCTGCGCGTACAGCTGGAAGTCCGCGGTCACCGTGAGCCCCGCCTCGATGGAAACCTCTGCCGTCTTCTGCCGGTACCCGATCTCCCGCACCGAAATCGTGTGCCTGCCGGGTGGGACGTTGGCGAGCAGGTAACGGCCGCGAGCGTCCGTCGTCGTGCCGGTGGTAGTGCCGACGACCGCGATTTGCGCACCCGTGATCGGCTGGCCCGTTGCGCCGTCCAGGACCCGACCCGTCACCCGCCCGGTCTCCTGGGCGACGGCCCGCGCCGCCGGCCAGAGGGCAAGTGCCGCAACCAGCAGCGGGCCAATCCACCAGCCCGGCCGGTGCACGGCTGCCCAATCCGTTCGACCATGTCTCGTCCTCATACGACCTCCTTTGGCGGGACGCTCCCCCCGGTTGGGGTTGATGCGATTCGTGCGCCACGGGGCGCCGCCCCGATACTCCTCATCGGACGGCGAGCGTGGCCGTGCCACGCGGCAACGCACCCGGATAGAACTCGATGACTCGCGGCACCTCGGGGCCCCCCTCGCCGATGGGATTGCGATAGGGCTGGAGCAAGAAGGGCCGCGCGTCGTAAGGCATCTCCGGCTCCCGGTTCCGCCCCCAGGGCTCGATCGTGATGACGTGGGTCCACCGGCTCGGAGCGCCCTGTGCAGCGTTGCCGTTGAGATCGAATGGCAGCGTCAGCCCGCCCGGGACGGGGAGACTCTGGGGGTTCGCAAGCCAGTCGTCTCCCGGCATCACGATCTCCTGCGGCATCACGTAGCGGTAGTCGATCTGGCCCGAGTAGGGACCGAGGCCCGTGTCGTCGCGCCGGTTGACGCGGCGGAAGTTGTCAGGCGCGAACTTGCCATAGGAGACCCAGACGGCGCCGGCGGTGTTGTAATCCCGGACGACCCAGCCCTCATAGGTCCAGCCAGCGGTGAGCGGGGTCAACGTGATGAAGAAGGACCCATCCTCCTGGTCCTCGCCGATGTTGAACACCCAGATGCCGGCGTCCTCGTACGACGGGTACCCCAACTCGGCGTTGTCGCTGGGCGTGAACAGGACGTGGGTGCCCGGCTTGGGCTCGAGCGGGATGCCGGCGGTCACGTATCGGTTGACGTCGAGCACCGCCACGCCGTCGACGAAGGCGCCGCCCAGCAGTTTGTGCGGCGACGGATGCGCGTCGTCGTCGCCGGGCGGCTCGACGGTGATCATGAAGTCGGTGGGGTTCCGGATCGGACTGGTGACGACGGTCTGACCGTCGAGTGTCCAGTCGAACCGGCCTGCCGAGGTGATGGAGCCGTCGGAGCCGACCGCCCAGGCCTCGTACGTGCCCTCGCTGGCGCGGTCCAGCGCCCTCAGGCCGCTGAGGGCGAGAGCGACTTGCGTGGCCCCCGCGATCGGCGCGCTTGGCTCGTCGTGGGCGCACCCACCCATCAGCGCGACCAGGGGAGCGGTGGCGAGGGCGATCCACGCTGCCCGCGGGCAACGCATGAACGCCCGAGGTCGCACACCGGGCGTCTGTCTGGTGGGTGCGACGCTATCCATAAGCGCGACGCCCGGACGTGCGCAGCACGTCGAGGCCCGACAGCGAGACGGGTTCCTCCGTCAGCGCGGAACACGGGACCGTGAACAAGAATGCGTACAAGAGGGGCCGTGCGAGTGCCCTGGCCAAGGACCCCGCATCATTGGGCCGCTGGGCGCGGCCGCTCTGGCACTCCGCAGGCGGGCGCATACTCGGTCAAACTGCCGACGGCTCTGGGGGCCGCCGTCCTACAAACTCACCTTCACGTTTCCTTTAGAACCGCTTCAATTAGAACCGCTTCAATGTTCCCTTATGCCACGCCGTCCCAGCGATGTCAAGGGCATGGCGGACCCTAAAACACGAACCCCTTCCGCACCGCCAGGGCCCACCGCCCCCCCTCCCATCCGTCGCCGAACCGCCACCCCACCGCCAACTCGCCGACCTCGGCCCGCACCGACCGCGTCGGACCGACCCGGAGCGACAGGCCGACGTTGCCGCCGGCGCGCGGCCGCTGGTCCGCGTACCACGCACCGCCGTAATCCACGAACGGCGCGAGGCCGACCCCCAGGAGTCCCCACACGTCGTGATCCACGAGCACCCGGTTCTCCACCGTCCCCCACAGCATGCGCGTGCCCGTGAACGCGTGCGCCCCGAACAGCCGCGGCCCGCGGTCCTCCAGCCACAAATCGAACTCCCCGCCCGGTACGGGCCGCTCGGCCACGCCCCCCTCGACGAACAGCACCCAGGTCTGGCCCGGCAGCGTCTGGTCCGCCACGGTCAGGCTCGCCCGGACGCGTCCCGAGTCCAGCCCCGCCGCCGCGTAGATCGCGTTGGCGGCCGCCCGGAGGGCCGCGAAGCCGCGCGGCCACACCGCCGACGCCTGCGCCTGCAGGGCGGGACCCACGCCGGCACGGTCGCCGTCATATCCCCAGGCCCGCGGCGCCGCCCACACCCCGATCCGGAGCACCTGCGACACGTCGACGTCCTCGCGTCGTGCGTAGGAGTTGAACTGCTCCAGCACCCGGAACCGCACGTGCCCCAGCTCCACACCCACCCCGGCGGCGCCGGACACCGAGCGTGGCAGCACCGCCGTCGTGTCGACGTCCTCCCGTCGCCACTGCACGGCGCCCCACAACCGTACATAGTCCCGTGACGTCGCGTGCAGGGCGACGCCGCCCGCGAGCCCGAACCGCAGTGCGACGCGGGTGAACGCCCGGTCGAGCTCGCCGTCCCGGAAATGGAGCACCGTCTCGTCGGCCGCCTCGCCGAGGGTCTCGAGCGACCAGCGGGCCGCCGTCTGGTAGAACGGCACGCCGTACCGCCAGGTGCCCAGGCGGCCGTCGGAGCGGTCCCAGTACTCGAGGCGCAGCCGGGCGCGCCGGAAGGCGAAGTGCGGGCTCAGGTACTCCAGCTCGACTTCGTCGCGATCGGGCGTGCGCCGGTAGGTGGCGACGAGCGTCGTGGCGAGCCCCAGGAAGTTTCCTTCTTCGATCCCCACGGCCCACGTCGCGTCGCCCGCGGCGCTGGAGTAGCTCGCCTGCGGCTTCGTGCTCCAGCCGTCGGCCGTGGTGACCCGCAGCGCGAGCCGGCCGCCCAGCCGCACCGTGTCCACGGACACGTCCCGGAACACGTTCAGCGCCCGCAACGCCCGCTCGCTCTCGGCCACGCGCGCGGAGTCGTAGGCGTCGCCGGGCTCCACCAGGAGCGTGCGGCGGATGACCGACGCACGGGTCTTCACATGCAGCGCGTTGGCCAGCCGGGCCACGAAGCCCGGCCCGTCGCCGGCCTCGTCGAA
>JBOHSV010000011.1:0-19041 GCA_050921735.1 Gemmatimonadales bacterium
GGCCGCGGCGTTCTCGGTCGAGTTGCGCGGCCACATGGCGATCAGCTCAGCCTCCATCGTCCGGATGACCTGGCGGATCTTAACGTTGGTGTAGGATTTCCCGCTGCCCAGGCCCATCCACACACCCGCCGTGGACCACGTGTGGAGCCCGGCCTCAGTGTAGGCCTCCTCGAACTTTTGCAATGCGAAGTCCCGCACTTCCGTTCGGGTATTGAACGGGATGGCCAGCGGGTTGGTCAGGTCGGTGTTCTCGTCGACGGCGAAGCCCTGATCGTACATCAGCGCGATCCCCGCCAGGGCCATCCCCTGAAGCATCTTGGCGATCACGGTGTTGCGCGAGGTCAGGGTGTTGTCGACATCACAATCCGCGTCGAAGCAGACGCCTTCGTTGATAGCCCGGAGGACATCGGTCGCGGACGACAGCACCGTGTGGTACCCGTACCACGCCGACTCGACGGTTGGGCCCCCCGCGGCCTCGGGCGCCGTCGCGCTGTTGGCCCAGCCGCAGCGCACCGGGCAATCCGAGGCGACGGAGGAGTAGAACCTGAGAGCCGCGTTGTTCCACGAGGCGCTGTAATTGTCGGCCATGGCGTTCGGGGCCATGATGAAATAGTCGCCGCGGGTCGCGACCCACGTGCGGAACGCGCCGCCGACCAACTGCTCGAGGCCGGCGGGGTCACTGAAGGCCCGCGGCGCGTCCGGGGCGTTGGGATTCTCGACGTCCAGGTCGCACCCGCCCACGAACAAGACGGCCACGGCGACCGCCAGGGAGGACCGTCGCGGCATCTGAATCTCTCGATGTGAGTTCATGACGATCGCCCCCTCAGAATGTCGTCTCGACGACGAACGAGTAGGTTCGGAACTGTGGATACTGGAACCAGTCCATCCGCACCTGGAACGGGTCGCCGAACAGGCCCGAGACTTCCGGATCGAGCCCGGAGTAGTTCGTGATGGTGAACAGGTTGCGGGCGATGAACCCGAGGCGCAGCTCCTGGAACCCCCGCAATCCGATGCTGCGGAGCTGATCCGCCCCGAAGGTGTAGCTCACGCCCAGCTCCTTCAGCTTGGCGTACGACCCGTCTTCGATGAAGTAGGAGCTGGGGTCGAGGCCGTTGTAGAATCCGACCGCGTAGTAGCCGAGCGCCTTCTGCGGGCATGACGGCATTGGATCCGCTACGGTGCCGCAGGCAGCATCATTCTGGGGCTTGCCGACCTGATCCTGCACCCGGTCGCGGGTGGCCTGGAAGGCCCATTGCCGCGTGCCGTTGTACAGATCGCCCCCGTACGACCAGTCGAGCAGGGCGTTCAGCGCGAAGCGCTTGTGGTGCAGGTTCAGACCGAAGCTCAGGTTGAAGTCGGGGTTCGCGTTGCCGATCTCGACGATGTTCGTCGTTTCCACGCACGTGCCGCTCGCGTCCTGGCGCTTGCACCGGATATACTTGATCGCCCGTTCGTCGATCGTGCCGTAGACGCTGCGCCGAACGACGTAACCGTCCTCGTTGATCATGAGGCTGTCGGGGCTCCACTCCTGGCCCGGCCCCGACGCCGCCGCCTTGGCCGGATCGTCGTACAGGTCGTCGATGGTGCGGACCCAGAGGTTGCCGTAGATCACGCCCAGATCGGAGCCCTTGCCCAGGAAGAAGGCCTGGGGCATCTGCTGGAAGCTGTACAACCGCTCCGGCAGGTCCCACTCGGTGATGACCTGGCGGGTCCGGTCGCCCACGATGTTGAGCGTCAGACTGGTGGCGGGTGTATTGACCAGCCGGGTCGCGAAGGTCAACTCGTGGGTTTTCGACGTCAGCTCACCGGTGTTCTGCCACTGGCCGTCGGCGAACCCCGTGAGCGCCGGCAGGTCGACGAGCAGAATCTGGTCTCTCGTTCTCTTCCGCGCGTAGGTGTACTCCAGCGTATACCGGCCGGCCCCGAACTCGAGGTTGGTGCCCACTTCCAGCTCGGCCGAGTGGGCCGGCTTCAGGAACGGATTGCCGAGCACCTGCTTGTCGAACCCGGTGGCGGTCACGGCGAGGATCTCGTACTGGTTGTCGAACGCCGGTCGGAGACCGGCCGTCCCATACGAGGCCCGGATGCGCATCTCATCGACGCCGGGGACCCTGAAGTCCTCCGTCAGGCGCCACGCCCCGGAAAGCCGGTAATAGGTGGACCAGCGGTTCTCCGGCCCGAACAGCGACGACCCGTCGCGCCGCACCAGGGCGTCAACGATGTACCGGTCTTTGATATCCAACGTGGTGATGGCGTAGTAGTTGTTGTTGCGGATCGTCTGGTCCCACGAGCTGGCGTCGAGGGTGTTCCGGTCGGCGCCCGGGAACTCGGGCACGCCCGCCACCCGTAGGGCCCCGGCAAAGGACGTCAGCATCCGGTTCTTCTGCTCTTCGAACACGGCGCCCACCTTGGTCGTGTTCACGATGTCGCCGAACCGCCGGACGCTCGTGAGGGTGACGGTCGTGTTCACCTGCCAGTTGTTCTTCGTCGTATCCCTGAGAGATCCGCTCAAGGTGCTGCCCGAGGACGTGTAGAACCCGAACGGCGTCACGTCCTTGAACGTGACCCCCTCCTGGTCGTACGCGACGCTCCCCTCGGCCGCCAGCCAGTCGTTCAGGCGCCACCGCAGCCTGCCCGATCCGGTGAAGCGGTTCCGGTCCTGATTGATCTTGCGGTTCGCGAGCTCGTACATCGGATTGAAGTCATTCGCCACGTCGCCGCTGAGCGGGACCCGGGCCAGGTACGGCGACCCGTCAGGGTTGCAGCACGCCGTGAGATCCACGTCCGGCTGGACGAACATGAGCCCGAAGAACGGCCCGCCCTGGCCCTCCTCGGTCCGGCCGTTGGTCGACCGCCCGTAGAAGGCGCTGAACGACGCGTCCACGTTCGGGTTCAGCTGCTGGTCGATGTTCAGCCGGAAATTCTGCCGAGTGTACCCGCCCAGCCCGAAGATCACGCCCTGGTTCCTCGTGTTCTGGAACGAGGCGCTGAAGTTCGTGTTGCCCCGCCGCTGCCCCACGGACACGTACCCATTCCAGAACGCGCCGTTGTCGACCACGGCATCCCAGGCGTTGAAGTACACGGGGAACTCATTGCGGGCAATCTGGTCCGGCCTGATGACCCGACCGCCGCTCCCGCCGAGGCAATAGTTCGAGTTTGGGCCGACCGTCCACACCTCCGACTCGTCCTCGGGGGTGGCCGGATCGTCCAACGCGAGGCCGGTCGCCGCGCAATAGCCGGCGGCCTCCTCCACTTCCCACGCGTGCGACCGGGAGAACTGCATCCGGCTCGGCATGTTGTTGATCCCGCCCTCGAGCCGGGTGGTGACGCGGAGCTGGCCGTCGGGCAGGGAGCGGCCCCGCTTCGTGAAGACCTGGACGACGCCGTTGGCCGCGTCGGACCCGTACAGCGACGACGCGGCGGCTCCCTTGAGGACCTCCACCCGCTCCACGTCCTCAGGCGCGATGTCCGCGAGACCGAACCGGGTGATCACCCCGTCCACGATGTACAACGGATCCTGCCGCCCCGAGATGCTCGTCGCGCCGCGGAGCCGGATCGACACTTCCCCGCCGGGCTGGGAGGACGTCGGAATCAGGCGGGCGCCGGCTACCTTGCCCTGGAGCGCGACCAGCGCGCTCGCACCCGGCACTGCCTGCAGCTCTTCACTCCCGATCGTGCCCACGGTGAAGGTGAGCTTGTTCCGCGCCGTCGCTTCACCCACGCCCGTGACGATCACCTCTTCGAGCCGGAACGGATCGGGCTCGAGCTGGAAGTTCTGCTCCTGTGTGCCGGCCGTGAGGGTGATGGTGCGGACGACGGGCTTGTACCCGATGGCTCGCGCGGTCAAGACCACCTGCTGGCCCCGCACCGCCTCCGCCCCGACGGTGATCGTGTAGCTCCCGTCGGCCGTCGTGACGGCGCCGAAGTTGGTGGTGGCCACGATGACGTTGGCGCCTCCGAGCGGACTGCCCTGCGCGGAGGTGACGCGGCCGGTAATCATCGCGCCCTGCTGTGCCGAGAGCGGCCCGGCCATCAGGAAGACGAGCGCTGCAGCAACACTGCCGACCCGCAGCGGGTCAAACCCTGGAGCACGCATCATCGACCTCGTGCGTTTGAGAATGGAGACAACGAAACGCCACCGCCCCGCGCGGCGGATGCCGCGCCGGGAGTGCGGAGTGGACCCCAACAGACGGGTGAGACGGCCCGTGTGACCTCCTTGTACGCCCGGAAACGCCGAGCGTGACGGCACTCAGACTGGAGGCACGGCCAGCTATCGCGCTGGCATTATGAAGTTATACTATCCTTGGGTGGGAATCACGCAATAGGGGGGTCCGGTGGGCCGGCACCCCCCGGGAAGGAGTGGAACCCGTGATCCCCAAAGCACTCCCCCCCCTGGCGGCCGTGCTCGCGATCGCCATGGGGTCGCGCCCGGGCGCCACCCAGGCCATCCTGCGCGGGCGGGTCATCGACAGCGAGCTCGGCCAGCCGCTCCCCGAGGCCGTGGTGCGCATCCGGCCGGGCTCCACCGTGCTGACCACAGACACCCTGGGACGCTTCGAGGCACCACGCCTTCCGGCCGGCGAGGCCGAGGTCAGCATCCAGCTGCTCGGCTACGCCCCCGGCATCTTCCCGATTTACGTCCCCGCATCGGGCGAGCTCGACCGCACGTTCGGCCTCGACTTCACGGGGCACCGCCTGCCGGCGCAGGTCGTGCAGGCCCGCGCCGCGCTCCTCATGCCGCGCTACGCCGACTTCGAGCAGCGGCGGCAGCGTGGCCTGGGAGCCTACTTCCGCTGGGACGAGCTCAAGGAAGGGGGCTACGGCTCGGTGGGGGATGCGCTCCGCACCGTGCGGGGCGTCCGCATCGAGTGCAACCAGCAGACTTACGAGTGCTTCCCCGTCATGGCGCGCACACGCCACTGCCAGCCGGCCTGGTGGATCGACGGCGTCGAGGTGCACTCGTTCCACGAGAATACCCCCATCCGCGACGTCTACGGGATCGAGATCTATCGCGGCGCGGGCGAGGTTCCGGGCGAGTACGCGGGATCGAACGCCGCCTGCGGCGTAATCGTGCTGTGGACCAAGTCGCGGCCGTTCCGGTAGGGGCACTCAGGCCGACACTAGCTCCGGGGCGGTGATTCCCGTGGGAAACACTTTCTTGCGGCGTGGGGTATCTCGTGCGCCGCCCCGTTCGGATGTACCGTGAAGGCACCTGCCCAAGAGGAGCACCCGCATGAGAGGGATGGCGCTCGCGCTGACCATCACTGCGCTCGTCGCGCCCGCCGCGGCGGCGCAGGATTCACTCCCCCCCGGCGTCACCCAGCAGGTGGTGAGCGACGGCGAGAAGATCTACAAGGGCGCGGGCCTGTGCTACGCCTGCCACGGGCCCGACGCCAAAGGCATACAGAACCTGGGGCCGAACCTGGCCGACAGCGTGTGGCTGCACAGCAAGGGCACGTTCGACGACATCGTCAAGCAGATCACGACCGGCGTGACCGGCGCCCAGTCGAAGAGCGGCGCGGTGATGCCGCCGAACGGGGGCGCGCCGCTGTCCGACGCCCAGGTTCGCGCCGTGGCGGCCTACGTCTGGCGGCTGAGCCACCAGTAGGATGCTGCAAGAACGCTACCCCGCCGCGAGGCCGCGGCTGAGAGCCGCGAACGCGGCGGCAGCGGCGTAGCCTAGCGCAGCACCCCGGCGAGCACGGCGATCGCCCCCACGGCCCCGACCCAGAAAACGAAGGACCACTTGATCAGGTCGCTGAACCGTCGCTCGAACCTTGTTTCCATGCGGACCATCTCCTGGCGCAGATCGGCGAAGCCGTCGCGCATCTCCTGGCGGAGTTCGGCCAGGTCGGCCTGCGTGGCCTGGCGCAGCTCGGCCAGGTCGGCCCGCATAGCCACCTCGGCCAGCCGGGCGTCGAATCGCGAGAAGTTCAGCTCATTCAACTCCCGGAGTTCGGCGCGCTGAGCATCCACCTGCTGCATCCAGTTCACCAAATCTTCGGCCGCCTCCTCGCCCAGGGTCTGGTGGAGCCTGCGGGACAGTCGGGGTGTGATGGGCACGGGCGGGACTCCGGTCAGGACCGCCCACGGTGCAAGCTACGGCTGGCGTCTGCGGATGGCAATTCGTTATGGAGGGGAGCAAGAAAACGCGGGTACTCAAGCGCCGCGTGAGGACCCTAACCCGCCAGGCAAGACACGCTGTGCGCCTGTACATACTCGACATCGGATCGGCTCTGGAAGGCGGGAACTGAGCGGTCCGGTAGGATGCCGGCCAACGCATTGATGAAGTCCCAGCGATGCGTAACCCGCCCGCCCAGACTCCCAAACAGCTCGACATCGGCGTCACGCAACGGGCGCGTGAAGCCCACCATGGCCCTCGCGATGGACGCGACCGCGCTGGCCGTGGCCGCGGCGTGGCCGACCAGGTGGTGACGGCGCTCGCGCTCAGTCCCGCCCCGCGCCGCCTCGAGGGGTGAGGCGCGGGCGGAACGCCAACCAATACACCGGCGCGCCGAGGGCCACGATGCCCGTGCCGAGCGCCGCCTGCAGGGGGGTGTGGCCCGCCAGCAGGACCAGCAGGACGCCGGCCAGCACGAGGAAAGTCACCGCCGTCACGGGGTACCCCGGCGTGCGGTGGCCCGCGGCGGCTCCCTCCCGCCGCCGCACGACGATGAGGCCGCCGACGGTCAGCGCCACGAACAGGACCGTGATGAACACGAAGTACGACACGATCTGATTGAACGTGCCCGACAGCACGAGCCCCGACGCCAACGCCGCCTGGAGCGCGATGGCCCGCGCCGGCGTGCCGAAACGCGGATGGACCGCCGCCACCGCCGTGAAGAACACGCCGTCCCGCGCCATGGCGTAGTAGACCCGCGGCAGCGCCATGAGCAGGGCCAGCAGGCTCCCGAGCACCGCGACGATGACGATCCCGGCGAACACCCGTCCGCCGGCGCGCCCGAACAGGGCCTCGCCCGCCTGCGCGGCGAACGTCTCGCCGCTGGTCACGTGCTCGAGCGGCACCAGATAGAGGAATACGGCACTGGTCACCATGTAGACCGCCGTGACCGCGGCCACGCCGATCGCGAGCGCGCGCGGCAGCGTGCGCGCGGGGTCGCGGGCCTCCCCGGCGAGCTTGCTGATCTCCCACCAGCCGCCGAACGCGAAGAACGCGCCGAGCAGGGCCGGGGCGAGTGCACCGGGCAGCGGATCCGACCCGGGGCGTTGGGCCACGAAGGGGACGAAGTGCGACCAGTCCCCGAGCCCGAGGGCCAGCGCCAGCACGGCGATCAGGCCCAGGGCGCCCAGCTTCAGCGCCGTGAGCCACTGCATCAGGCCCGCGCCGAGGCGGACGCCGGCGATGCTCACCGCGGCCAGCACGACGATCGCCCCCACCGCCACGGCCTTCATCCCCGCGGCGGAGAGCGTCACCACGTAGCCCACGTAGCTCGCCAGGCCCACCGCCAGCGCGGCCGTGATCCCGGGGTCCATCACCAGCAGGCACTTCCACCCATAAAGGAATGCGACGGCCGGTCCGAACGCCCGGCGCAGATAGACGTACCCGCCGCCGGCCTCGGGAAACCGCGCCGCGAGCTCGCCGTAGCACAATGCGCCGCTCAGCGCCATCGCCCCCATGACGAGCCAGACGACCAGCAGCCCGAACGGGGAGCCGAGGGACCTGGCCATGCCCGCGGGGGTGAGGAAGATCCCCACGCCGATCACCTCGCCGATCACGAGCGCCGTGACGGCGAGCAGGCCGAGCTGGCGAGTCAACCCGTGCGACGATCGCGGGTCGGGCATGGGGAACGTAAGCTCCACCGCCGCCTTGCGCCCCGCAACCGGACGCGACAGCTTGGCGCCTACCCCCAGCGGAGGCGATTCCATGGTCCCGCTCCTGTCGCTCTGGCTCCCGATCCTGCTTGCCGCGGTCTTCGTGTTCATCGTCAGCTCGGTCATCCACACGGTGCTCACCTATCACCACAACGATTACGCCGCGGTGCCGCGGGAACGCGAGGTCGCGGCCGCGCTTCGCCCGTTCGCCATCCTCCCGGGCGAGTACATGATGCCCAAACCGGCGAATCCCAAAGAGATGAAGACGCCGGAGTTTCTCGAGAAGCTGAAGCAGGGACCGGTGATGGCCATGACCGTCTTCCCCAACGGGCCGTTCACCATGGGGAAGCAGCTGGTCCAGTGGTTCGTCTATTGCGTGGTGATCGGCATCTTCGCCGGCTACGTCGCGAGCCGCACGCTGGCTCCCGGTACCCCGTACCTCCAGGTGTTCCGCGTCACCGGGACCGTGGCGTTCGCCGGTTACGGGCTCGCCCTGGTCCAGGCGTCGATCTGGTTCGGGCGCCGCTGGAACACGACGCTCAAATCGGTGTTCGACGCCCTGATCTACGGGCTCCTGACCGCCGGCACGTTCGGCTGGCTGTGGCCGGCGTCATAACCACGCAGAAAAAAAGGACCATGACATGTCGAAGATCGCGCTGATCCTGGCCGGTGCGCTGCTGGTCGCCGCGACGCCGGTGCAGCAGCCCCCCATGAGTTTCTTCATCACCAGCGTGGGGCCCGGAAACGGAGCGGACCTGGGCGGCCTGGCCGGCGCCGACCGGCACTGCCACCGGCTGGCCGAGGCCGTGGGCGCGGGCAACCGGACCTGGCTCGCCTACTTGAGCACCACGGCGTCCGTCGCCGGCGGCGCCACGGTCCACGCGCGCGAGCGCATCGGGACCGGTCCGTGGTACAACGCCAAAGGGGTAATGGTGGCGAGGGACGTGAAGCACCTCCACGGCGAGAACGACAATCTGAACAAGGAAACCGCGCTCAACGAGAAGGGCGAGATGGTGAACGGCCGCGGCGACAGCCCCAACATGCACGACATCCTGACCGGCTCGAACCTCGACGGCACGGCGCACACCGCCGAGGGCTACACCAACTGCGGCAATTGGACCAGCAGCGACACGACAGGAAGTGCCCGGGTGGGACACCACGACCGGACGGGGGGCGGCCAGCACCCCACGTCGTGGAACTCGGCCCACAACTCGCGGGGGTGCAGCCAGGCGAACCTGCAGGCCACCGGCGGGAACGGCCTGTTCTACTGCTTCGCGATCGGCCCGTAACCCGCGGTCACCAGAGATCCGCGAGCGGACACCGGAAACCCGGCACGAGATCTTCCCCCTCGAGCGCGTCGTCAGGGCCGAGCAAGGACTCGGTGCCGTCAGCGCGATAGACCCGCGCGTTCCGTCGCTCGGCGTCCACGAGCCACACGAGCCGGACGCCCGACTTGAGCCAGTGGGCCACCTTTTCCAGCGTCGCGGCGGGATGATCGTCGTGGGCGAGGACCTCGACGGCCAAGTCCGGGGCCCAGGAGGGATACCCCAGCGGCTCGACGTCGGGGAGGCGGCTCCTGGCGATGAAGGCGACATCCGGCGCCCTGACCGTGTCCGGATCCGCTTCGATTTTGAAGCCCGTTTCGGCGGCGTACACCCGCCCCAAGTCGTGGGCCTCGACGTGGGCCGTGACGCGGTACCCGATCCGATTGGCCACCGCCCCATGACGCGCGCCACCAGGGTCGCGCACAATGAGCCGGCCGCGGATCAGTTCGGTGCGCTTGTCCCCTGGGAGCCGGAGCCGAAGCAGGTCTTCTGCCGTCATGAGCGTGGTTTCGCCCATGCCCGCAACATACTCTCGTTGCGCATCCATGGGGAGTAGACGATGCACTTCGACCGTCAACGCCTCGTCAACCGCACGGCCTGCCTAACGGTCCTGACGGGACTGCTCCTGGATCTCCAGCGGCTCCTCGGTCCCGATCCGCGGCAGCAGCTCGCCGATCTGCGGATCGTGGCGCGGCGGCGCGTGGCGACGTTCATGCGGCACGGGGTCGTGACGATCGAGGGCGATGATCCGGTGGGCGTGGCGGCCGACCTCATGGTGGAAACCGCCCTGCGCAGTCTTCCCGTCGTGCACCGGCGCTCGGGCGGCGCCGAGCTGGTGGGGATGGTGAGCCGCGGGGATCTACTGCGGGGCCTCCGGGCCGAGCTGATCGAAGCCGCGCACGCCCCGGCCCTGGGCGAGTCATCCGTGCCTGACACCACGCCCGGCGTCACGCGACTGGTGCGGCGGTTTCCTGGCGGGCACCCGCGAGCTTCACCGCGTACCCGGCCTGGGTGCGCCGCACCGCCGGCGCGCCCCCGCCGGGCCACATCACGATCAGTCCGCCCACGATCAGGACGTAGCCGCCGAACCACACCCACCACACCAGCGGGTTGATGGTGAACCGGAACACCGCCTGCTCCGTGCCGCCCACGACGCCGGCGAGCACGATGTACAGGTCCTCGCGCAGCCCGCTTTTGATCCCCACCTCGGTTGAGGGCTCGAAGGTGGGCCGCCCCAGCGCGTCCTGATGCTGGCGTTTCTCGGTCTTCATGATGCCCAGCGACTTCCCATCACGGGTCACGTCCACCGTGGCGGCCGTGACGAACCGGTTGAGCTGGTTGTACTGCGACACGCCGAGGTGGGTGAACGTGTAGGTGTGGCCGTAGGGGCTCTTCAGTGTCGCCGACTCGCCTGGACGCAAGGTGGCCTGGGTCTCGGTCTTGAACGCCATCCCGGCGAACGCGACGAACAGGATCACGATCCCCACGTGCACGATGTAACCGCCGTAGCGGCGGCGGTTTCGCTCGATGAGGCGCAGGAAGGCCAGCGGATACGACTCCGCGTACTGCCGGTGCCGAGCCGCGACGCCGCGGTGGAACTCATGGGCTACGGTGGCCAGCACGAACGCGCCGAGCGTCAGGGCGAGCAGGACGTAGCCGTCGCGCATCCCCGCCGCGAGCAGCGCCAGCCCCGTCAGCACGCCGGCCGCGACGGGCGCCGCGAACTGGCGCTGGAGGTTGGGCATGGACGCACGGCGCCACGCGATCAGCGGGCCGATCCCCGTCAGCGCGAGCAGCGCCAGCCCCAGCGGCACGTTCACCTGGTTGAAGAACGGCGGCCCCACCGTGACCTTGGTCCCCTGCACCCACTCCGAGAGAATGGGGAACAGCGTGCCCCAAAGCACGGAGAACGCGATCCCGACCAGCAGCAGGTTGTTGAACAGGAAGCTCGCCTCCCGGCTCACCATCGACTCGAGCCGCGACTCGGCCTCGAGCAGGGGGAGCCGCCGCGCGTACAGCGTGAAGCTCCCCACGGCGGCGACGACCAGAAAGCCCAGGAAGAAATACCCCACCGGCGATTGCGTGAACGAGTGCACGCTCGAGATCACGCCCGACCGCGTGAGGAACGTGCCGAAGATCGAGAGCAGCCAGGAGCCGATGATCAAGGCGAGGTTCCACTTCTTCAACATCCCGCGCTTTTCCTGGATCATCACCGAGTGGAGGAACGCGGTCAGCGTGAGCCACGGGAGCAGCGCCGCGTTTTCGACCGGGTCCCAGGCCCAGTACCCGCCCCACCCCAGCTCCACGTAGGCCCACCACATCCCGAGCAGGAGGCCGATCGCGAGGAAAAGCCATGCTACGATGGTCCACTTGCGGATCGCCGTGAGCCAGTCCACCTCGAGCCGCTTGGTGAACAGCGCGGCCATCGCGAATGCGTACGGAATCGTAATGGCGATGTACCCCAGATAGAGCATCGGGGGGTGGAACACCATCCCGGGGTTCTGGAGCTGCGGGTTGAGCCCGCGGCCGTCGGCCGGCGTGAACGGCAGCCGCGCAAACGGATTCGCCGACACGAGCATCACCATCACGAAGAACGCCGCCACCACCGACACCACCGCCGCGACGTACGGCAGGTACACCCGGTGCCGCCGCGGCGCGAACAGGAGGGCCAGCGAGCCGAACAGCGACAGCACGGCGGCCCAGAACAGCAGGCTCCCCTTCTGGCCCGCGTACAGCGCCGACCAGGTGTAGAACGGCGGCAGGTTGCGGCTGGTGTAGGCGGCGACGTACTCGACGTTGAAGTCGTGGCGGAACAGCGCCACCTCGAGCGCGATCACGGCGACGACCAGCGTACCGAACACCGCGTAGACGGCGTGGCGCGCGCTGCGCTCGAGGTCCGCCCGCCCCTGGGCCCCGCCCACGAAGCCGGCTACCGCCCCCCACACCGCGAGGAGCAGCGCGAGCCACAGCGACAGATTGCCGAGCAGTGTCATCGAGTTCGCCTCGCGGGGAATCTACACAGCGTTACATTCCGTCGCATGACCTGTCCCAAGTGCGAAACGGAACTGTCTCCGGACGCCCGCTTCTGCCACAAGTGCGGCGCCAGGATCGTCCAGGACGAAACGACGGGTTGGCGCGCCGGGCTCCCCTGGGCGATCGCCGGACTGTCGGTGGGCGCCCTGCTCACGATCGTGATCGGGCGACTGGCAGGGAACGATGGCGGGGTGCCGGCCCCGGCCGCCGGCGGGCCCGGCGGCGTGGTGCGGGCCCCGGACATCAGCCAGATGTCGCCGGAAGAACAGGCCAACCGGCTGTTCGACCGCGTGATGCGCCACGCCGAAGCCGGCCAGATGGACAGCGTGCTGTTTTTCCTGCCCATGGCGCTCCAGACGCACAACATGCTGCCGGCGCTCTCGACCGACGCCCGATTCCACATCGGCCTGCTGCACCTGGTGGGCGGCAACGCCGCCGCGGCCTTGGCGCAGGGCGACACGATCCTGCGCGCGACCCCGAATCACCTCTTCGGACTGATGCTGCGCGCGCGGGCCCTGGAGGCCCGGGGTGACAGCGCCGCCGCCCGCCGCGCCTACTCGGCGTTCGTCAGCAGCGAGGCGGCCGAGCGCGCGCGCCAGCGCCCCGAGTACGCCGACCACGCCACCACGCTGGACCTGTTTCGCGACGAAGCACGGACCAAGACGGGCCGTTAGCGGACCATGGCGGGCTCGGTCGCCTCGGCGCTGACGCGCAGGCGGATCCACATCCCGCCCAGTCCGTGCCCGGGCACCGCGCAGAAGATGAGGTACTCGCCCGCCGGCTCCGCCACGAACCGCATGCCGTCCGACTGGCCGGGCGGGATGCCCTGCGCGAGTCGCGCCGTGTAGGCGCGCGGGATGGCGGGATCCACCGGTCCGGTGGGCACCGGGGTCTGATCGGCGATCACCTCCGCACTGTGCGGCAGGACGGCGTCATTGTTGTAGAAGTCCATCACCGTCGTCCACCCCAGCGGCACGACCACCGTCAGCTGGCCCTCTCCGAACCCGTTGAAGTTGAGCCCGCCGTAGAGGCCGGTGTGGGCCGCGATGAGCCGGAACGTGACCGTCCTGGCGGCCTGCTCCCAGGTGAGCCACGACGGATCGATCTCCTGGGGCGGACGCTGCTGCGCCGAGAGGCGCGGCGTCAGGGTCGCGGCCAGGGCCAGCAGCCAGAACGGTCGATTCATGGGTTCCTTCCTCATAACCAGCGTTGGAACAACACCATCGCGACGAGGGTGACGGTCACCAGCGCGGCCACGGCGGGCTTGCGCGCCAGCTCGTAGGCCTCGGGTAACAGCTCCACGAGAACCATAAACACCATCGCCCCCGCGGCGAAGCCCAGGCCGTACGGCAGGGCCGGGGCGAACGCCTCGACCACGAGGAAAGCCGGAACGGCCATGAGCGGCTGGGGCAGCGACGACACCACGCTCCAGCCGGCGCAGCGCGTGACCGAGACGCCCTGCGGGCGAAGGACGGCGGTGATGGCGAGGCCCTCGGGGACGTTGTGCATGGCGACGGCGACCGTGATGACGAGCGCCAGGGTCGCCCCGGCGCCGAACGCCACGCCCAGCGCGACGCCCTCGGCGAACGAATGGACGGTCATCACGGCCACCATCAGGATCACGCGCCGGGCGTCGGCGCCCCGGACCGTGCCGAACGCGACGTTGCGCCCCGCGAGCACGCGCTCGGCGGCGATGATGAACGCCACGCCGAGCATCGCGCCCACGATCGTCTCCGACGCGCCGTGGCCCGTGCCCTCCGCCACGAGAGCGAAGCTCGCGCCGAGCATGAGCCCCGAGGCGATGGCGTTGGCGTGGGCCGTCGCCGCGGGCGACACGACCCGCGCGACGGCGAACGGCACGGCACCGAGGCCGGTCGCCAGGGCCGTGAGCAAGGCATAGGTGAGGACGAGGGTGACCTGACCCACCGTCAGGGCGCCCAGCGGCCGAGCAGGACCAGGATGGCCATCGCGACCACTGTCACCAGGGCGATGCTGGTACGGCCCGCCTCGCGATAACACTCGGGGAGCAGATCGGACATGACGAGATAGATCAGGGCGCCGGCGGCGAAGCCGAGGACCCATGGGAGCAGGGCGGGCGCGGCTCCGACGAGCGCGACCGTCACGACGGCCAGCAGCACCTGGCCGAGGTCGGCGGTGACCGCGACTCCCTCCGCTCGGCCGGCGGGCAGCCCGCGGCTCGTCAGGATCGCCGACAGCACGGCCCCCTCCGGCACGTTGTGCACCGCGATCCCCAGCGCCAGGAAAATGCCGAAGGGCAGCCCGACCGCCATCGCGCCGCCGATCGCCGCGCCCTCGGCGGCGGCGTGGAGCGCGTTCACCAGCAACACCTGATAACCATAGATCGGGCTTCAGTACAGCAGGACGCTCAGGGTCGGGTCCACGGCGGGCGCAGCTCGTGACTCACGTCAGCGGTCAGGCGTTGCTGCGCCCGAAACGCCCGCTCGAACCGTTCCAGCATGCGGTTCAGTACCGCCACCAGGCCGCGGTACTCCTCGACGTCGGCGTGCGCGTCGATCCGCTGATCCAGGGTCCCGGCCTCGATGCACGTGGCCTGGTCGGTGATCCCCGCGACGGGACGCACGGCGGACCCGCCCAGCTGCCAGGCCCGACGAACGTGGCGGCGGCTCCGACCAGGATCACCGCCAGCAGCGCGATGCCCAGGTCGCGCTGCACCTGCCCCAGCGGTCCCAGGAACGCGGCGACCTGGAGCACGACGGGCTCGTTCACGCCCTCATTGCTCGACGGGGGCAGCACACGCTGCGGACACCGCGGCCGTACCACAGACCGCTCACCCAGACGCGGTCGGCTCGGACCGCGGCCTCCAACGCCCCCGGGTGAGTCGGTGAGCCCATAATGGTGTTTGGACGCCACCTCGGGTGACGTGCACGCGATGCCGCGGGCAGGCGCCGCTCGGCGAAGCAGGTATGAAGATGAGCAAGAGCACGCGGCGAGCTGCGCTCGCCGCGGAGGTTGAACTACCGTCTTCTTGACAGGGCGCTTCTTCATGGTGTTACCTCGATCGACCACATAGAACGAGGTCGTAAACTGAGTGCCTCCGCTCATCGCCGCCTTCTTGCCGACGCAGACCCCAGTTGGACGTGAAAACTGGCCTACGCCGCCCCCTGCCGATCCGTAGTACCATAGGCGAGTTTGGCCGGAATAGAGGTCCCAATAGCTCACCTGACTGAGTGAGTCATCCAGGATGTAAAGGAAGTCGTTGCTCAGCGGGCCGATTTGCCCATCCCACGCGAGGTCGATCGGCCGGTTTAGAAACGAGGCAAGCGAAGACGGGCTCGTCAAGTTTCTCGACCCAGGGTCAAACCGCGTAATAAGGACCCTGCCAGCGGTGACGTCGGCGGCGTAAACATACCGCCGAGCGGAAATGTCAAGGCCCCAAGGGTGGCCAAGCCGACCGCCTGGTCCCGAGGCGTTGGTGTAGGCGTTCACCCAGTGACCCCACCGGCCGACGAGAATCCTTCTCCAATCGGGATCTGTCGCGAGCTCGTAAGCTATTCCAGACTCGATGAACGTGACCTTCGTTCCAATGCGCTGAAACAACGCGCGGTCGATGCGCGCGCGTGTGTCTGCCCTGGTCAGGCGGGGGCCGACGTTCTCTCCCATGTCCGGCAGCTGGAAAAACGTCTGCGCCAGCACTGGCGGGCCCGAAGTCGGACCCAGCGCCACGGTCAGCGCGACGGCGGCTACTGCGGATGCGAAGCGAGGCATACGCGTGGTCTCCCACTACGGGGGTCCGGTGAGCGCCTGGACTCGACCCCCTGCACGGACGGGGACGTAGCCACGTGGCGCTGCCCAGGGCTCGATCTCACCAGCGACCCGGCCGACCACTTTTCGCGAGGAGACGTCATAGATGACGCGTTCCACCACGCGACTGCGCACCCTACCGAATCGGCCCCGCGCTTCATCGGGAAGCGGCTTCACGCGCACCATCAGAAGGTAATTGCCATGATCAAAGAGCCATCGGACCGGGACACCTACCTGGGCAGAATCGGGGAGGGGGATTTCCGTATTGGTCCGGACATCAAACAGGCGCGTTCGATCGTTGTCTTCGGACACGGGGTACAGGTAGTATCGACCGGCCGGAGAGAAATCCAGATGAAGATAGGGGGTGGGGCTCACCGTGCGGGTCACCAGATCGTAGCGAAAAACGCGGCCCCCCGCGGTTCGGGTCAGCGTCTTCAAGTATACCGCGCTGTCGAACGGGGCCCAAGCGAGTTGATACACCCCCGGAGGCGCTGATACGGTGTCGTGCCGACCTGCGCTGACGTCGAGCACGATGACACTGCCAGGTACGAACCCTACACCGCCCTCACGTACCGCTCCTTCAACGGTGGCAACGCAGCTGCCACCACACCACACGTACCGCTGCACCTCCAGCACCGACTCCAGCACCGCCCGGCCGGACGTCGTCAGGACGCGAAGCCGCCTCGGTCCACCAAGCGAGTGCTCGACCACGGCGACGTACTCCTGGCTCGGGGAGACGGTGAGGTCCGTAAGGCGGCCGTCGCTCCTGAATACCTGTTGCCTAACACCTGCCCGATGGTCGATTGTCACCACGTCTCGCCCGTCCTCGATGACGGCGAACACCGGTCCGCGCTGAGCGATAGCGCCTGTGTCCACGCCGAGTCCGGCCACTCCCGTCACGACTGCAGCCACCGCTAGCCTCGTGCCCCTTCGCATGTTGTGTCGCTCCTGCCTAATTATTAGTCCTGTCGCTGCTGCCTAATTGTTCGGGCCGTCCGGATCCACGATGCGCACGTGAAAGTGATTTCGGTGACCCGAGTCGTGGGTAATGCCAGGTCCATCGATCTTCACGTAAACCGTGTCGATGAAGATTCGATCAATCTGTTCATTCCGATCTAAGCAATTGAAGAGGTCGATTGTGCCGTCCAGGTCAAAAGCCGCTGGCGACACGCTGACGTCGAGAGGAGCCTCCTGGCCATCCAGCCGGAGGTAGCGCATGTCCGCATCCACGCCGTTCTGATGAGAGACGTGGTCTGGCAGGAAGGACCCACCGAACTGGAGACTGAGATCCCCTACTCCAACCCGCGGGGTCGAGTTCACGCTAAAGCAGTCGAACCCGGCCCACCCCCGGCCGGCTCCCTCCATCAACGTGAGCAGTGCAAGAGTTCCCCAGTCGTCAGTATCGTCTGCGTCCGTTCCCAAGAAGTGGTAGTAGCGGCCCTCGGACTTCCGGAATGACCCCGATGTACGGCAGCGTGCGCCACCGGTCGCCGTAGTCGAGACCGTAGCCCACGACCCAGCGGTCGGGGATGTCGAAGCCGACGTAGTCGAGCGGCACGTCCACCTCGAGGCGGCCGGGCTTCCGCGTCAGCACGCAGGTCTTGAGGGAGGCGGGTCCCCGGGCGCGCAGCGTCCGCACCAGGTAGGCGAGCGTATGCCCGCTGTCCACGATGTCCTCGACCACCAGGACGTGCCGCTCCGCCACCGGCGCGCGCAGGTCCATCACGAGCCGCACCTCTCCGGCCGCGGCGCCGTCTTCGTAGCGCGACAGGGCGATGAAGTCGACACGATGCGGCACCGTGAGCCGGCGCGTGAGGTCGGCGAGGAACACAAACGCGCCGCGCAGGACGCCGACGAGGAGCAGCTCGTCCCGGCCCGCGTAGTCGGCCGAGATGGCGCGGGCCAACTCGCCGACCCGGCGGGCGATGGCCGCCTCGGAGATCAGGGCCTCCGGCGTCACAGACCTAGTGGAACGTCACACCGACCGCGAGCTGAAACACGTTCTGCTTCAAGCCTCTGACCTCGGCGTCTAGATCCCCGACGCTGCCCCAGTTGAAGTTCCCCACGGGCGTGATCGAGACGTTGTTCCCCACTCGCACGTCGTACCCCACACCGAACGTGAGCCCGAAGCCGGTCTGCGAATCGATGCCCTCCTCGGCGTAGCTCGCCACGCCCACTCCACCGCGGAGGTACAGCCCGCCCGCAGGTTGCGGGTAGAAGTACGCCGCCAGGGAGGCGTTGCCGAGGGTGACGGTGCTCCCCCCAATGTCTTTCGTCCAGCCGTTGGTTTCACCACCGAGCAGGACTTTGGGGCTCAGCGTTCCGCCGAGCTTCAGGTAGCCGCTCACCGCGCCCTCGCGGTCGATGCTGCCGCAGCCGTCGCACGACAGGCCGGCCGAGCCGTAGCCGAATCCGAAGCCGATCCAGAAGCCCTGGCGGGTCTGGGGGCGTTGCGCCGCGGCGGCCGACGCGGCGACGAGCGCGAGCGCGGCAACGACGGCGAGGGGTCGAGACAGCGTGCGCATGTCTGGGCTTAGCCCGGCATGGGGCCCCTCGGAGAAGCGCCGGCTGCCCGGTCCGAGCTGGCCGTGCACCCAGGCCGGCACCCACCGCGGAACCCGGCGGGCACAAGTATAGGAAGACGTGGTCCCGACGGCATAGGGCGAAAATGCGACAGCGGGGGGGCCGGACGCGACATCCCGGCTCAGGCGGCGGGCGGCTTCTCCCGGGCGACCGTGGGGGTGGCGAATACGGGGCGCGGTACCGCCGGCAGGCCCAGGTGCGCACGCGCGCGGTTCAGCGCGTCATCCAGGTTGCCGTGCACGTTGTCCTCTCCGAGCTCATCGTACAGCCCCGAGCGCTCGAGCGCCACGACGGGCTGGGCGTGGACGTCCGACAGGATCACGAGCGTCCCTTCCCGGCGGCTGCGCGCCACCAGGTCACGCAACGCGTGCAGGCCCGTGGAGTCGATCGCCGGCACGTGCCGCATCCGCAAGATGAACACCTGCGGCCGCGCGGCGATCTGGCGCAGGCGGTCCTTGAACGTCTCGGCCGCGCCGAAGAAGAA
>JBOHSV010000012.1:0-5311 GCA_050921735.1 Gemmatimonadales bacterium
GGCCATGGGCATCGTGGTGTTCCTCACCGACGGCCTGCCGAGCGTCGGCGAGCAGAACCCCGAGCGACTCGCCGAGCTGACCGAGCGCGGCCGCGGCCGGTTCCGCGTGTTCGCCTTCGGGATCGGGTACGACGTCAACACCTACCTGCTCGACCGGCTGACCGAGCGCGCCCGGGGTACCAGTCAGTACATTGCGCCGGGCGGCGACATCGAGCAGGCTGTCGGCGCCATGGCGGCCAAGTTGTCGAGCCCGGTGCTCACCGACCTGGCGCTCCAGGCGGACGGCGCGGTGGAGTTGTACGACGTGCAGCCGGATCGCCTGCCGGACCTGTTCGCGGGAGACGAGCTGGTGGTGTTCGGACGCTATCGGGGAGCCGGGCGAGGGGAGCGGACCGTGACGGTCACCGGCCGGCGGAACGGGCGCGCGGAATGGTTCACGACCGCGGCAACGTTCGCGGCCGAACAGACGGCCAACGACTACGTGGCCCCACTGTGGGCGGCGCGCAAGGCGGGCGTGTTGGCGCGGGAGATCCGCCTGCGGGGCATGAACCCCGAGGTGCTGGAAGAGCTGAAGCGGCTGGCCCTGCGCTACGGGATCCTGACGGAGTATACCGCGTACCTGGTCCAGGAGCCCGACATGGTCGCGCAGCGGCGGATCGAGGAGCAGTCGCTCCGGATGCTCGCGGCGCCGGCGCCGGAAGCGGCCGTGGGCGCGGGCGCCGTCGAGCGGGCGCGGCGCGACGCGGCCTTCTCCGGCGCCGTGCAGCTCGAGAGTATCATCGTGACGGGCGCGGCCCTGGCCGATTCGATCGCCGCGGACGCCCCGCGGGCGCGGTCTGGCGTCAACCCGACGCAGCGCGTGGCCGGCCGTCTGTACATCCTGCGGGAAGGCGCCTGGACCGACATGCGGCACGCGGACTCGATCCGCACCGTGCACGTCGAGCCGTTCAGCGCCGCCTACCTCGCCCTGCTGCGCGCCCTGCCCGAGCTGGTCGAGCCGGCCGCGCTCGGCGACACCGTGGTGGTCGCGGGCAGGCGGGTGAGCATCAAGATCGGCGCGGGGGGCAAGGCCACCTGGGCCACGGGCGAGCTGGCGCGGCTGGTACGCGACTTCCGGGGTTAGATGCCCGAGGATCTGGCCGACGTCTACCGAACGACCTACCGCGCGCTCGTGCGCTTCCTGTACCGCAAGGTGTGGGATACCGAGCGCGCGGAGGACCTCGCGCAGGAAGCATTCGCGCGGGCCCTGGTTCACAAACCGGAAAACCCCCGGGGGTGGCTCTTCGTGGTAGCGGCGAATCTGGCGCGGGATGCGGCGCGGCGTGAGGAGCGCGAGCGCCGCCACCTCCGCCTGCTGACGGCCGAGCCGGCGGACACGACCGCGGCGCCCGACGAGGCACTGGATCGGGCGGCGCGCGAGGCCCGGGTCCGGACCGCGCTGAACGAGCTGACGCCGCGGGACCAGGAGGTGCTCCTCCTGTGGGACGCGGGATCGTCGTATGATGAAATTGCGGCGCACACGGGCCTCGCCCGGGGGGCCGTGGGCACGACGCTCGCGCGGGCGCGCCGCCGGCTGGTGGACGCGTACGCGCGCGGAACCGAGGAGGAACATGTCGCACGTGGATGACGGCACGCTGCACGCGTATCTCGACGGCGAGCTGTCGGCGCTGGAAGTGACGCGCGTGGAGGCCCACGTCGCCGAGTGCGCACCGTGCCGCGCGCGCCTGGACGAGGAGCGCGACGTGATCGCCCGCGCGAGCCGGATCCTGGCCCTCGCGGAGCCGCCAGAGCAGGCGGCACCGCCGCTCCACAGCCTGCGCCACCGCCGGCTCGGCTGGCGCGTGCGCTGGCCGCCCCTCGCCTGGGCGGCGACGCTCGTGCTCGCCATCGGCGTCGGCTGGTTCGTGCGTGGCGGCGTCCCGCGAGGCGAGGAAACGGCGCCAGACAGTGCGGCGCCGGCGGCGCGTGCGGAGACCGCACCCGTGGACCCGCCCGTCGCGACCACGGCCCTCGCGCAGCGGGAGGCGCCCGCCCCCGCGCCCGCTCCACCCGAGCAGGCACCGCCGGAGGTGGCGGCGGCCGCAGGTCCGCCCGCCCAAGAGCCACGGGTGGATTCCCTCGCCGTCCGGCTCGGCCGCGCGGCCCCCGACACGACCACGCGGGTCGCGCTGGAGGCGCGGATGCGAAACGCCGCCGCCCGGCAGGACACCGCCGCCCGGATCGCCCAGGAAGCCGCCGCCCTGCTCGGAGAGCGCGCCGCCCGCCCGGCGGTCGCCCTCGACGGCGTGCTGATCACCGATACGCTCGAGCTGGACGAGGCGCGCGCCCTTATAGGCGGCGCAGTCTATGCCGTGTCCGGGCTCCCCATCCGGTCCATCATGCTCGGGCGCTTCATCGGCTACGAAGGGATCGTCGTGGTCGAACAGGAGCTCGACTCGAACACGGTGATTCGGGTGGAGACTCGGCGGCCCGCCACCGTCCATCTCGACGCCGTGGTGGTGACCGGAGCGGCCGAGCCGCGACCGCCATCGCCCGATTCCCCGGCCGCCAGGGTGCGGATTCGCGGAGCGACGGGACTGCCCGCCGCGCCGGTCCGCCCCCCCGTGACCCGGCAGGTCGCGGGCCTCGAAGTCAGCATCACCGGCTCGCTGGCCGCCGATTCCCTCCGAGCGCTGCTCGCGAAGGCGGCGCCTATCCGGTAGTGCCGCGGCGCCAGGCAATCAGCTCCGCGACCACCGACACGGCGATTTCTTCCGGCGTCACGGCGCCGATCGCGAGCCCCACCGGCACCCGCACGCGGGCGAGCGCCTCGGGCGCCACGCCCGCGGCCGTGAGCCCCCGGGTTACGACTTCCTTCTTTCGACGGCTGCCCAGCAGCCCCACGTAGCCTGCGGCCGTGGCCGCCACCTGCTCCAGAATCAGCGCATCCTGCCGGTGTCCCCGCGTGGCGATCACGACCGCGTCGGCCGCCGTGACTCGGGTGCGCCGGAGCGCCTCGTCCACGTCGGCGGCATGGACCGTCACGTCGGAGAAAAACCGGGCCGGGTCGGCGAAGTCGGGCCTGTCGTCCACCACGACGACGCGGAACCCCGCCGCGTGGGCCGCGCGGGCGATGGCGGAGCCCACGTGTCCCGCCCCGAACACGACGACGCGTGGCGCGGGTGCGAGCCGCTCGACGACGAACCGCCCGTCTGCCGTCACCGTCGCGGGCGCACCCGCTGCCGCCGCCGGCGCGAGCGGCTCGAACATCTTGACCGGCCCCTCGGGCCACGTGGTGCCGGTGCGCACCAGTCCCGCCTCGACCGCCGCCGCGGCTTCGAGCACCGCCACGTAGCGCTCGACCGGCACCAGCGGCTCGACGAACACGTCCACCGTCCCCCCGCAGGAGAGTCCCAGGTCTCCCGCCAGGTCCGCGTTCAGGTGATGGGTCTGGATGAGCGGGGCCCCGGCGCGCTGGGCTTCGAGCGCCGCGGCGATCACGTCCGCCTCGACGCAGCCACCGCCCACAGTCCCCACGAGCCGGTCGGACGGGCCCACCAGCATCTTCGTGCCGGCGGGCACGGGGGTGGAGCCACGCGTGCGGGCCACGGTGGCGAGCGCCCCGCGGGCGCCGCTCCGAATGAGATCGGCCGCCGCGCGCCAGACGTTCACTTACTGGATCACCACCTTGCCCACCATGCCGTCCGCCTGATGGGGGATGCAATGATACGGCACCGTCCCCGCCGCCGTGAACGTCTTCACGTAAATGGCCCCCGAGCCCAGAGAGCCGTTGAGGACGGTCCCCGTGTCCGACGTAACGGTGTGGCTGAGGGTGCTGGTGTTCTGCCAGCACACGGTCTGGCCGGTGGTGATGAGGATGCTGTCTGGCGAGAATCGCCGGCCGGAGGTCGCGTTGACGACGACGGCCGCGCCCTGACCGGCGCAGCCCGTGGGATTGGGGTTGGGGTTGTTGCCCGTGCCATACCCGTCGCCGTCGCCGCCGCACGCCGCGGCCGCCACGGCGGCGCTTGCGGCGAGCGCGCCAAGAAGCAATCGTCGCATTCCGCCTCCTCGGATGGAGTGTAGACGCCCGACGCCGTCCTGCCTACCCCCTAGGGCGAGCCAGGCTCCGATCCGAGATGCATGCGGGGAAACCGCCGGCGGGCTAGTGATGCTCCCGGTCGAGCGTGTCGGCCGCGAGCCGCGGCGAGAGCATCGGATACCGGCTGCCGAACCAGGCCAGGCTGAGCAGAAACAGCCCGACGTAGAACAGCGTCACGCCGAGCTCCGGCACGCCGATGGCGGGGCCGGCGCCGTGGTTGATCGAGGGCACCACCTCGAGATAGCGCTCGAGCCAGATGCCCGCGAGGCCCACGAGCGTGAACGCGGCGAGGGTGGGCGGATACTTCTTGGGCCTCACGCCCAGCAGGCCCACGAACGGGATCAGGAATACCATCAGGAACACGGCGGTCCCGACCGGCAGCCACGGGCCCCACAGGCGATAGAAGATGAAGTACGTCTCCTCCGGCAGGTTCCCGTACCAGATCACCAGGAACTGCGACCACATGAGGTAGGCCCAGAACACCGTGAAACCGAAGATCAGCTTGCCGATATCGTGCAGCTGTTTGGGCGACACCAGGGCCGCGATCCCCATGGGGCGGCGGACGGCGAGCGTGATCAGCGCCGTCACGCCGAGGGCGCCCAGGAAGCTCCCCATGAAATAGAAGGCGCCGAACAGGTTGCTCACCCACTTGTGGGCGAGCGACATGATCAAGTCGAAGCCGAGCAGGCTGTACCCGAATGCATACCCCAGCACGAGGAACGCCGCCTCGCGGCTCACGTTCCGCTCGGCCGCGGCGTCGGGCTCCGCGGGACGCCCCTCGGCCAGCTCGCGCACGTCCGGCGCCAGGTCGTGCCGCACGAAGCGCCACGACAGCCACGCCAGTGCGGCGAACACCGCGCCGTTCCGCACGAAGAACCAGCCCGGCGTGAGCCACCAGCCGAGCTCCGCGCGCGGCTCGCGAATCCACGTGAACACGTGCTCGCGGCCGACGTACAGCCCCGCGAACAGCACGAGCGTCACCACGGTGAACGCCGCGCCCGCCTCGGCGAACCGGATCATCAGGCCCGACCAGTGGCCGCGCGCGAGCTTCTGCGTGGCCGCGAATACCACGAGCGCCTGCGCGATCGCCGCCCAGAACACGAAGTTCGCGTGATACGCCCACCAGGTTCGCTCCGGGTGGCTCCCCAACAGCCCCCAGCCCAGCGTCACGGCGCCCAGGACGGCCGCGGCCCCGCCGATCCGCGCGACCGTCGCGACGGGGAACCGGCG
>JBOHSV010000013.1:0-7357 GCA_050921735.1 Gemmatimonadales bacterium
GTCATGTAGAGAATGAGGAACGCCCGCATGCCGTAGTAGCTGAAGCGCTCCCACATCTCGGTGAAGAACAGGGTGGAGACGCCCCGCGGATGCCCCCCCCAGCCCCCCGTGTCGCGCACCCCGCCCACCGGCTCCAGCGGTTGCCCGGTCATCGGTCGCCTTTCAATCGAACAGCTCGTTCTGGGCCGCGGCCTCGAGCGGCGAGGCCGGCCGCAGCAGCTGGCCGAGCCGCTGCTCCCATTTTTCGAGGTCAAAGTGGTGCTCGTGGAGCAGCGCGCGCCGCAGCACCGGTGAGAACTCGTGGAACGCCTCGAGCAGCTCGCTCGTGGCCTCGCGCAGCGCCTGGATCTGATACCCTTCTTCGCTGGCGCCCATGTCCTGGAGGATGCTCTCTTCGGTGCGCGACGCGACGATCGGCTCGGCGCGGCCGTCCACGAACACGCTGGTCCGCCGCCCCGGCCCGCGGTCGTCCTCGATGGGCATCAGCCCCACGATGCGGTCGGAGCGCCAGTACTTGCCGTACCCGAGAAACACCATGCGGTCGCGCTTGATGTCCATGGAGAGCTCCGGACGGGGGCCGAGGGCGGGCCGGTGGGGAGACCTAGCGCTTCCTCATCCGCTTCTTGAGCGCCTCGAGCTGCTGCTCGGCCGCCGCCTCGCGCGCCTTGCGGTCCAGGTCGGCCTCGAGCTGAGCGCCTTCGAGGTCCACCTCGGGCCGCACGCCGCCCGCGGCCTGCAGGTCGCGCCACGCCCGCTCGGCGCCGCGCTGCGCCTCCGCCGCTGGCCGGTCGCGCTCCGCCGCGCGCAGCTGGGCCTGCATCTCCCCGAGCTCCCGCTCGGCGAGCGCGAGCTCGTCGCGCTGCGCCGCCACCTTCCGCTCCAGCACGGCGACCCGCTCGCCGTGCCGGGCGGCGAAGCGATCGGCCACCGATACCGTCTCCCCGTCCTGGATCTCGGCGGCCAGGCGGCTGCGCCGCTCGGCGTCGGCGAGCCGCTGGCGCTCGGCCGCCAGCTCCCCCTCCGCCCGGCCCAGCGCCGTGCGCATGTCCTGCACCGCGAGCTTCGCTTCGACCACGGCCTCCCGCATCTGGCGCGCGAGATCGCGCAGGTCGCCCGGCGGAGTCGCCGCGTCGAGCGCGGCGCGAAACGCGGCCCGCAGGCGCTCGAACACGGACCCGCTAGCTCTTCCGCACGGTTTTGGCGAAGAACGCGGAGAGCACCCGCTCGGCCGCCGCGCCGCACTGGGGGCACGCCACCGGCTCGCGGCCGTGCTCCGACGGCAGCCCCTGGCGGCTCCATTCGTGGCCGCATCGGGTGCAGCGGTATTCGTAAATGGGCATCGCGGATTCAAGGTTATGCCCGGCCCAAACCGGGGTCAAGTTGACGCGGCGGGCGCGCGCCCCAGATTTGCAGAGCATGCCGCGCCGCCCGCGCCCCGCACCGCTCTGGCTCGCCCTCGCCGCGGCCCTCGCCTGCGACGGGGGCCTCGAACCCGAGCCGATCTGCGGGGTGACCTTCGTCGGCGTGTGCGGGACGATCCAGTTCATCGGGGCGGCGCCCGCCGAGACCGACGCGGTCTACGTCGTCGCGTACCAGACGTTCCCGCAGACGTGCGACGACCTCTACGGCTTCCGGCCGTTTCCCCCTCCATCCCTTCCCCCGCCGTACGCCGGCGCGGTTCCGTACAGCGTGTCGCTCTCGCCGGGCCGGTATGAGTGGGTGCTCGCCGTCTGGAAGAAGCAGGGCAGCCTGACGCTGACCGTCGCGGACACCGCGCTGCTCCGCGAGGCCGGGCACTACCGCGACCCCGCCACCCCGAGCCAGCCGGGTTCCGTGACGGTGAGCGACGGCGGGACCGGGGGTATCGACCTCACAGTGGATTTCGCGAACCTGCATCCCGTCTCGGACTACTTCGCGTGCACCGAGCCGTGACGGTCACGCGCCGTGCCTGGGCGGGGGGCCTGGTGGCGGCGCTGCTCGCCGCCGCTGGCCTCGCGGCGCAGGAGCCCGGGACGATTGCCGGCACCGTGCGCGACGCGACCGGCGCCCCGGTCGCCACCGCCACAATCACCATTCCTGGGACGCCGCTCACCGTCCGCACCGGCGCTGGGGGAGCGTTCCGGCTGCCGGGCGTGCCCGCCGGCGAGGTCGTCTTGCGGATCCGTGCCCCCGGGTTTCGCGAGACGACGCTGCCCACCACGGTGCCGGCGGGCGACACGGTGACCGTGGACGTGGTCCTCGCGCCCTTGATCAGCCTGGACACCGTCGTCGTTACGCCGGGCAGGGGGCGCACGCAGCTCTTGTCACAGGTCGTCGCCAGTACGACCGTGTTGGACGATTCCACCATCGCCGGGCGCGCGGTACGCACTCTGGATCAGGCCGTGGGATGGGTCTCCGGTGTCCAGCTCCTCAACGGCCAGGTCAACATCCACGGCTCGTCGGGTTACGCGCAGGGCATCAACTCCCGAGTGCTCCTGCTGGTTGACGGCGTGCCGGCCAACCAGGGCGACCGCGGCGGCATTCACTGGGATCTCGTGCCCGTGGAGCAGGTGGAGCGCATCGAAATCGTCAAGGGCGCGGGCTCGGCCCTCTACGGCTCCGCCGCGCTGGGGGGAGTGATCAACATCATCACGCGCGAGCTCCCCGTTGGATTTCACGGTCGGGTCCGCCTGTCGGGCGGCGGCTACGCCGACCCACCCCACGCCGTCTGGCGGTTTCGCGACCGGACCGGCCTCGACCGGGGCCTTGACGTCGCCGCGTCTTACGGCACGCAGGACCTTCGCGGCGGGTTTTCCGTGGGCGGCTGGCGCTCCGACGGCTACCGGGAACAGGACGCGCGCGACCACTGGCAGGTGACCGGGAAGGCGGAGTGGCATCCGTGGGACAGCACGAAAGTCGACCTGTCGGGCGCCTGGGCCGTGGACGATTACGAAGTAGCCCTGTTGTGGTGTCGCCAGGGAGAGTGCGACGACCGGGGGCAGAGCTACCAACCATTCAAGATCGCCACCGAGGACACGGGATCGACCACCGTGTCCCGCAAGGGCTACCTCGCCGCTACGATCTCGCGCGCCCCGTCGGATCGGCTGTCGTGGCACATCCGGGGCTCGTGGGTCCGCACCCGGTTCAACGACCATCGGCCCGGCACCGACGAGTTCTCGATCAGCAACCGGTGGGGCGCCGAGGCGCGCGCGGTTCTGACGCCGGCGGAGGGTCGTGTCGTGACGATCGGCACCGAAGCCACGGTCTCCACGGCGTCGAGCGACATCTTCTCCGGCAGCGGCACGGCCGGCGAGGTGGGCCGTCATACGCAGGGCGAGTACGCGGCCTATGGCGAGAGCGAGCAGCGCCTGGGCCCCGCACGCCTCACGGCCGGCGCGCGGATCGATTTCTTGTCCGTCGACGGCGGAGCGCTCGGAGCGATCGTGAGTCCCCGCATCGGTACCGTGCTGCCGACCCGGTTCGGCATCTGGCGCGCCACGGCGGGCCGCGGCTTCCGCCAGCCCTCGATCGCCGAGCGGTTCGTGCGCACCCGGGCGTTTTCGTTCGACGTCGTCCCCAACCCCACTCTGGTGCCCGAGCTCGCGTGGTCGTTCGAGATCGGCAACACCCTGCCGCTCCGGCACGGACTCGAGCTCGACGCCGCGGTGTTCTGGACCGAGGCCACAGACCTGATCGAGCCGACGGTGGTCTCGATCGACAATGCCCTCAAGATCCAGTTCCGGAATCTCGCCCGCGCGCGCCTCGCCGGGCTCGATGCGTCGCTCCGGGCCGCCCCGCTTCGCGGCCTGCAGGCGAGTGTCGGATACACGTACCTGTACGCCCGGCAGCTCGCGACCGACACCACACCCGACCGCCCGCTGGGGCTCCGCCCGCGTCACCTCGTGACGGTCACCACCGATTGGAGCGGCGGCCCATTCGGGGTGGGCGCCGACTTCCGCTACTCGAGCCGCCCGGAAGCGATCGAGCTCGAGGACCTGCTCGAGACGATCGTGGACGACCGCCGGGTGGCGGTCGCGGTGCTCGACCTGCGAGCGAGCTACGCCCGAGGACCACTGGGGGTGCGCGTCATCGCCACGAACGCCCTGAATTACATCTACAACATGGTCCCCCAGGTCCTCGCGCCGGTCCGTACCGTCTCGGTGGTGCTCACCTTGACGTATTAAGTTTGATGCCCATCTGTGGAGGTGAGCACAGGCTGATGACTCCGACTTCCCGTCCGCTGCTGGCGGCGGCCGCGCTGGCCCTGGGCTGCGGCGGCGACGCGGCACGCAGTCCGAGCTGCGGCCTGGCGCTCATCGCCGGCCCCACGCTGATCCAGCAGCGGCTGACCGATCCGCGCGCCGTCCTCGTGGATGCGCCCCGCGGCCTGCCCCAGACCCTCCCCGCCCGCGTGGCCGGGCGGAGCGAGATGGGGAACGTCATGGTCGGCTACGACGGCCCGCAGCCGGTCCTGCAGTTCGACGGCGTGGCCTTCCCGACCCGACCCGGGTACGCCCTGTTGGTCGTGGACGATACCTCGCAGCGCGCGATGGGCGTGTTGATCTACGATCGCGAAGGGCCCGAGACCCATCCCCGCCTGGGGACGGTGCACGGTCCCCAGGGCGGGACCGTGCCCCTGTACGGCGTGTACGTCGATTGGGCCGGCGTCAGCAATCCGCGCTGTCCGCTGCTCGGCGCCCCGACTCCCCCGCCCCCTCCGTCGGGGGACGGGTAGGCGGGCATGGCGCCGTTCCACCCGTTCCCGTCGCCCGAGTGGGTGGAGGCGTACGGCGCGGCGATCAACGCCAGCGAGGGGTACCGCCAGGCATCGCTCGAGTGGACGCACGGCGCGGTCGCGTTGGTGATCAACGCCCAACCCGACATCGGCGTGGCCGACCCCGTCGGCATCTGGCTCGATCTCGATCGCGGGGCCTGTCGGGCGGCGCGGGTCGTCACGCCGGGCGAGGCGGACGGCGCGCCGTTCGTCCTGACGGCCGACTACGCGCGCTGGAAGCAGGTGATCAAGAAAGAGCTGGGGCCGATCGCGGGGATCATGCAGCGCAAGCTCGCCCTGAAGGGCTCGCTGCCCATCGTCGTGCGGTTCGTGAACAGCGCCGAAGCCCTGGTCGACGCGGCGACGCGGGTCCCGACCCGGTTCCTCGACGAGCCGTAGGGGCATGGCATGGCCATGCCTCTACAGGTTCCGCAGCACCTTGTCGTGAGTCATCACACCGGGGAAGAACACGCGGTCGCTCAAGCGGTTGAACGCCAGCCGCAGGGCCGGGAAACGGTCGGCCGCCTCCCGGTAGATCGCGGCGACCCCATAGCGCTGCGCCAGGCGGTGCTGCGACGCGAGGTGGTATCCCTGACGACCGAGCTCGTCGTAGTAGGGCAGGTCCGGCCCGCCGAGTCGCTCGCGACGGGCCGCAATGTAGTCGGGGAACAGGCCCGCCAGCCAGAGGCTGTAGTTGCCGAGATGCGTCACCAGCAGGAAGCCCCGCTCGCCCGAGTCTTCGCCCGCCGCGAGATCGGCCACGATGTCCACCAGGTACGCGTAGTGGGCGTCGTCGTGCGTTCGGAGGCGGGTGTGGCGGCCGTGGTCCCCGAACCCCAGGACCAGGGCGGCCAGGTAGTCGGCGACGTCGCGACTCGTGGTGCCCGCGGCGAGGAGGGCCTGGCGCACCGCGACGTACGCGAACAGCGGCGGCGACGGCAGCACGAGCGAGCGCAGCGCGAGCAGCGCGTCGAGCAGGCCGGGTTCGTCCAGCAGCTGGTCCGGGCCCTCCTCGGCCAGCCGCCGCTCGTACTCGGCGCGGCGCCGCGCGTCCCCGCGCGACAGCGCGAGCACCACGAGGCGCAGATCGGTCTTCTCCAATCGAGCCCGCACGTTCGCCAGAATCATGCCCCGCCCTCCTAAGAGCCCGGCCGCGTCGCAGGGACTCGCGCGCCTGGCCGCGTTCGCCCAGGAGCTCGCCGGCCCGGTGCGGCCGGCGGCGGTCGTGGACCGCCTGGCCGCCGTCATCGCGGATCTGTTCGCGCCGCGGGACGCCGTGATCGTCCTGCTCGACACCCGGTCCAATCAGCTTACCGTGGCGCACCGGATCGGGACTGTGACGGCGCGCACCGACGACCCCCGGATCCAGCTCGCCCTGACGCGCGGGCCCGTGCTTGACCAGGCCGCCGCCTGGATGGGCGTCCCGGTCATCGCGGTGGGGCGTCCCATCGGCGCCGTCTCCGTGGGCGCCGCCGCGCCCGGCGCGTATGACGCCGGGCATCTCGCGATCCTCAGCGCCGCGGCCGCGCAAGCCGGCATCGCCCTCGAGAACGCCCGCCTGGTCGAGCTCCTGTCGCATGGCAAGCGCGAGTGGGAGCTGACCGTGGACGGGATCTCCCAGGCGATCTGCATCGTGGACGCCCGCGGCACCGTGCGCCGCGCCAATCGCACGTTCGCCGACCTGCTCCAGATCCCGGTCACCGCCCTGCCCGGACGTCCCTGGCTCGATCTCGTGCCACCCGCCTGGGCCGACATCGTGGCGCGCACCCTGGCCCAGCCCGGTCACCCGGCGCACGAGCTGCGTGCGGGGGATCGCGTGTTCCTCGTCACGGCGACGCCCGTGGCGGGGGCGGAGCCGGGCGCGGCCGTCCTGATCTTCGAGAACCACACCGAGAAGCGCCGGCTCCAGGACCAGCTCGTACAGTCTGAGAAAATGTCCGCGATCGGTCAACTGATCGCCGGGGTGGCCCACGACCTGAACAACCCCCTGGCCTCGGTCGTCGGCTTCGCGGACTTCCTGTCCGAGGCGGGGGAGGTCCCGCCCGCGCTCGCCGAGCCGCTCCGCGTGATCCGTCAGGAAGCCGAGCGCGCGGCCACGATCGTGAAGAACCTGCTCTCGTTCGCCCGACGGCAGGCGGAGCAACGCCGCCCGCACGCGATCGCGCAACTCCTCGAGTCCACGCTCGCCCTGCTGCGCAACCAGCTGATGGCGTACCACGTGGAGGCGGCGCTCGCGGGGGAGCCCGATCTGCCCGAGATCGAGCTCAACGCGAACCAGATCCAGCAGGTGTTCGTCAACCTGATCAACAACGCGGCGCAGGCGATCGCCGCATCGGGCGAGGGCGGCCGCGTGACCGTCACCGCGCGGGCCTGGCTCGACGGCGTGGCGGTGAGCGTGGCGGACGACGGGCCCGGCATGTCCGACGACATCGCCGCGCGCGTGTTTGAGCCGTTCTTCACGACCAAGCCGGAGGGCCAGGGCACCGGGTTGGGGCTCTCGATCAGCCAGGGCATCGTCAAGGAGCACGGCGGGCGCATCACCCTCGAGACCGCCCCCGGCGCCGGCGCCACGTTCACGGTGGAGCTGCCCGGCGGCATCCGCCC
>JBOHSV010000014.1:0-7115 GCA_050921735.1 Gemmatimonadales bacterium
CTTCAACAGGATGCGCGCCTCCTCGAATCCGGCGCGCAGCAGGTAGCGCGCTTCGGCCGAGACCACGAGCGCCAGGGCCACGGCGGCCGGCGCGCCCACCGCGACACCCAGCAGGAGGCGGCGCACCACCCGGCCCCAGCGGGGGCGCCGGCGCTCGACTACGGGATCCATCGGCGCGGGACCCGTCGCGTCATCGGATGCGGATCACGCTCAGGCGCGCGACGGCGCTGCTCGGGAGCAGCTCCTGCCCGTTCGCGTTGCGGAACGTCAGGATGAAACCCGGCGCGCCCGCCGCCTGGAGCACCCGATGATACACGCCCGATCCGGCCCGCAGCGTCCCGCTGAGGTTGATGAGGTCTCCGGCGCCGATGCTCGGAACCAAGGGATAGGGGCGCTGGAACGTGTTCGGAAGCTGGGTGTTGAGCTGCTGGTAGACGTCGCGGAGGTTCCACGACGCGTAGGTCAGCTCGGCCGGCGCCGCGAACCCGGGCAGGTCGTCTACCCAATTCGCCAGCGCCCATCCCGTCACCGTGGTGACAAACGGATCGCCGGTGACGAACTCCACGTTCGCCGCGCCGCGGCGCGACGTCGCGACCAGCGGGCGCGTGACGGCGTTCCACGCGGTGGTCGTGGTGCCCCCCGCGTAGCGGTCCACGATGTAGCGCGCGTACAGCCACATGGCGCCGCGCTCGGCGAGACTGCCGATACCCTCGGTGGCCAGCAGGAAATGCCCGCCCGGGTCCTCGAGGTAGTCGTACCCGTTCCCCAGGTTGCCGATGACGAAGTCCGTGAACCGCTGATTGTCGTTCTCGGCGAGGAAGCTGCGCCCGCCCAGCTCCTCGGCGTAGTGCGACAACCCCTCGTTGAGCCACAGGACTTCGCCCTCGAGGCTCCCCCGCACCAGCACGTGGTGGTTGTAGCTGATCATGTGCTGGAATTCGTGGATGAAGGTGATCGGCACGAACCGCTTCACCTGAGCCCGGCTGTGCGCGCAGCTCAGGTCGCCGGCGGGATCCGCCACGATCGCATAGAAGATCTCGGCCTTGTTGGAGCGCACGTCGTTCTGGAACGCCGGGTCGATATCGGCGCCCAGGAAGAAGCCCGCGACGAAGCCTCCGCCGGGATCCTGACACTCCGCGGTCGTCACCAGCTTGTTGACGACATTGGTCATCAGCACGATGACCACCGAGTCGGCGTTGATGTCGGACTCGTGACCGAACGCGGCCGTGTCGATGGGGTAGAGCCGGGAATCGAACAGCGTCCTGAGCGTGTCGAGATCGGCCGCGTTGAGGCCCCCGGCGGGCGCGAGCGTGTCCACGAAGATCGCCAGATGCTCGCCCACCACTTCCGCGCGCGCGTACACGGAATCGAACCGGGAGCAGTCGAGCCGCGCGCAGACGTTGAATCCTCGAACCTGGCCCACCACGGGTTTGGCGAGCCGGGGAGGCCCGGCCGGCGCGGTCGCCGCCGGTGCCACCGCGGGGACGAGATCGCCCCAGCGGCGGGTCTCCTCGCCGCGGCGCAAGAATAGATGAAAGCGCTGCGCCGGTGGCAGGTCCGCCCACGCGAGCGCGGCACCCGAGACCGCCGGCGGCGCGGCCACCGGCTCCACCGCGCCCTTCAGGGAAAACCCCGCCGTCGTGCCCGGCACGCCGCTCGCCGATTGGGCCACGACCAGATACTCCGCCTCGCTGCCGCCGGTGTTGGCCGGAAACGCCACACACCCCGAGTCCGCGCGCGCATCCAGCGTGGTGTACTGGCCCACGGCGAGGGCCACGGCGGTTCCCGACCCCGCCGCGCAGTCGGCCACGCCGGGACCGGATCCGTCGCTACACGCCGCCCCCACGCACAGCAACGGGATCGCGTTCCACCATCGACGGCTCTGCAACATGGTTTCCCTCCTTGACTTCGCCGGCCAGGCCGAGCGCGCGGCGGAACAGGATCGGCCCCACGATCTCATGGACCCCGATCATGGCCACGATGAGGGCTTCGAGCGACACGCCCCAGCCGGGGAAGGCGCGCCGCGCCACGGTGGCGAGCCCCAGGGTCACACCCGCCTGAGAGATAAGGCCGAGCCAGCCGTACCGCGCTAGGTCCGGCGTCACACTGGGTTTCCGGCCCGCCCAGCGCAGACCGTAGCGCAGGCCCAACACCCGCAGGGCGATGAGCAGCAGGGCCCAGAGCCAGAGCTCGCGCAGCGCCTCCAGATGCAGGCCCGCCCCGGCCAGGGCGAAGAACACCACGTACACCGGCAGCGATCCCTGCTTGAGCGCGGTGACCAGCCGTTCGCCCTCCACGCGGGAGACGTTCTCGATGTAGAAGCCGGCGGCCAGCGCGATGAGCATCGCCTCGAGCCCCAGCAGGTTGCCGATCTCCGCCGTGAAGAAGGCCAGCGCGACGAGGAACAGCGCGTTGTCCCGCCGCACGACGCGGAGGTAGCGGGCGACCACGAAGCCGAGCGCCGCGCCGGCCGCGAGGGAGAACAGGAGGTGCAGGAACGCGGTCCGGGCGACCTGCAGCTGGAGCGCCCCCGCGCTCGCCAGCGGGCGGACCACCGCGAGGACGAGGGTGAGCAGCACGATCACCGCGACGTCCTTGGCCACCGTGACGCCGAGGATGGTGCGCGCGAAGGGTCCGCGGGCGTCGAGCTCGTCCATGAGGGCGATCGTCACGGCGGGCGACGACGCCGCCGCGACCGTGCCGAGGACGAGCGCTACAGCCACCGCGTCGCCGAGATCGCGATGGGCCGTCAGCGGGAACCATGGCGACAGGGCGAGCATGACCGCGGCGACGGCGGCGAGCGGAAAGACGACGGCGGCGACCGCGATCCGCGTGATGGCGGCGCGCCGCTCGCGCAGCATCTCGATCTTGAGCTCCGCCCCGGCGGCGAAGGCGATCAACGCCACGGCCGTGTCGCCGATGAACCGCAGCGCCGCCGTTTCCTCCGGCCCCACGAGCGCCAGCCACGCCGGTCCCACGCAGAACCCGGTGATCAGGTAGCCGGTGATGCGCGGCAGGCGCGCCCGCTTGGCGAGCTGGCCCCCGAGGTACGCGGCCAACAGCAGGAAGCCGAGGGCAAGCGTCGCCCGGGCCTCGAGGGGTCCCGCCGCGGTGAGACGCTGAAACAGGGCCATCATCAGACCCAGCACGACGAGACTCACGACCTGCCGCATCGCACGAAATTAGGCGGCGGCGCGGGCTTTTGACAATGCAGAACGCGCCGGATATCTTCACCCCGTGACCCCTGACAACTGGCTGGAGGCGGTGCACTTCGGGGACGATGGACTCGTCCCCGTCGTCGCTCAGAGCGCCCTCGCGGGCGAGGTCCTGATGGTCGCGTATGCCGACCGGGACGCCCTGGAGCGCACCCGCGCCACCGGCGATGCGCACTACCACAGCCGCTCCCGGGGCGGCCCGTGGCGCAAGGGCGAAACGTCGGGCCACACGCAGACCGTCCGCGACGTCCGCGTGGACTGCGACGGCGATGCCGTGCTGTACCTCGTCCGGCAGTCCGGGCCCGCGTGCCACACCGGCGCCGCGACGTGCTTCGGCGACCCGGCGGGGCCGCTGCTCGCCCGGTTGCGCGCAACCATCGCCCAGCGCGCGCGCACGCGGCCGGAGGGGTCGTACACGGCGCAGCTGCTCGCCGGGGGCGTGGAGCGCATCGCGCAGAAGGTGGGCGAGGAAGCCGTCGAGACCGTGGTCGCGGCCACGGCGGCGGACGACGACCGGCTCGCCGCCGAAGCGGCCGATCTCCTCTACCACCTGCTGGTCCTGCTGGAAGCGAAGCGCGTGCCGCTCGACCGGGTGCTCGACGAGTTGGAACGGCGACAGCGCTAGCCGCGCGACCGATGGCGTTCGTACACCTGCACACCCACAGCGAATACTCCCTGCTGGACGGCGCGAACCGGATTCCGGAGCTGCTCGACCGCGTCCAGGCGCTCGGGATGGACTCCCTCGCGCTGACCGACCACGGCAACATGCACGGCGCCTGGCAGTTCCACGAGGAAGCCCGGCAGCGCCGGCTGCGCCCCATCCTGGGCTGCGAGGCCTACGTCGCGTTCGGCAGCCGCCGGGCGCGCGAGAAACCGGCCGACGCGCCCGCCGCCTACTCGCATCTGGTCCTGCTGGCGAAAGACCGCGCCGGCTATCGCAACCTGGTCAAGCTGTGCTCGCTGGCGTGGCTCGAGGGCTACTACCGACGCCCGCGCATGGACCGCGAGGCGCTGGCCGAGCACGCCCAGGGCCTGATCGGGCTCGCCGCGTGCCTCTCGGGCGAGGTCGCCCTGTACCTGCGACAGGGCAACTACGACGCGGCCCGGGCCAGCGCCGAGTGGCTCGCGCGGACCTTCGGCCCGGACGGGTTCTGGCTCGAGGTGCAGGACCACGGCCTCCCCGAGGAGCGGGTCGTGACCGAGGGCATGTTCCGGCTCGCCGGGGAGCTGGGCCTGCCGGTCGTGGCGACGAACGACGCGCACTACCTGCGCCGCGAAGACGCCGAGGCGCACGACGTCCTGCTCGCCATCGGCACCGGCAAGGACCTCGACGACCCGCGCCGGTTCCGCTTCGTCGGCCAGGAGAGCTACGTCAAGTCCGAGCAGGAGATGCGCGCGCTGTTCGGCGACCACCCCGAGGTGGTGGGCGAGACGGCGCGCGTGGCCGACCGCTGCGAGTTCGACTTCGAGAAGCGGTACTTCCTGCCCCAGTTTCCGCGCCCCGCCGAGTTCGCGAGCGACAACGATCTCCTCGTGCACCTGGCGCGGCAGGGAGCCACGGCGCGGTACGGCGACCCGCTCCCCCGCGAGGCCGAGGAGCGGCTCGCGTACGAGCTCGACGTCATCTCCCGCACCGGCTATGCGGGGTACTTCCTCATCGTCTACGACCTGGTCAAGGCCGCGCAGGACCGCGGCATCCCGGTCGGGCCCGGCCGGGGCTCCGCGGCCGGATCGCTCGTCGCCTACGCGCTGGGCATCACGAAGGTCGACCCGCTGCGGTTCGATCTGCTGTTCGAGCGGTTCCTGAACCCCGAGCGGATCTCGATGCCGGACATCGACCTGGACTTCTGCTTCGAGCGCCGCGGCGAAGTGATCGAGTATGTGCGCGCGCGCTACGGGCGCGAGTCGGTGGGGCAGATCATCACGTTCGGGACCCTCAAGGCGCGGGCGGCGTTCCGCGACGTGGCGCGGACCCTGCGGGTGGAGATGGGCGAGGTCGACCGGCTGACCAAGGTCATTCCGTCGGGCCCCGCAGCCGCGTGGAGCCTGAGCGAAGCGGGGGAGCGCGTCCCGGAGCTCCGCGCCGCCCGGGAGCAGGACGAGCGGATCCGCAAGGTGGTGGACCTGGGGTCACGCATCGAGGGCCTGGCCCGCCACGCCTCGGTGCACGCCGCGGGCGTGGTCATCGCCCCGGGACCCCTGGCCGACTACGTCCCCGTGTGTCTCGCGCCCCAGGACCCCGACGTCATCATCACCCAGTACGACATGGTGGGGCTCGAGAAAGTCGGGATGCTGAAGATCGACCTGCTCGGCCTCAAGACGCTCACGGTGCTGCACGACGCCGTCCGGATGGTGGAGCAGCGCCATGGCCGCCGCGTGGACCTGGAGCACCTGGAGCTCGACGACCCGGCCGTGTATGCCCTGTTGCGATCGGGCCGCACCGGGGGGGTCTTCCAGTTCGAGTCCCCGCTCGCCACCGACTGCCTGCGCAACATGAAGTGCGACCGGTTCGACGACCTGGTGGCCACGAACGCCCTGCTCCGCCCCGGCCCGCTCGACACCGGCATGCACCTGGTCTTCATCCACCGGAAGCTCGGCCGGGAGCCCGTGCGCTACCCACATCCCGCGCTCCGGGAGGTGCTCGAGCCCACTTACGGCGTCATCACCTATCAGGAACAGGTGATGCGCATCGCCAACATCCTCGCCGGCTACTCGCTGGCCGAAGCCGACGTACTGCGCAAGGCGGTCGGCAAGAAGATCAAGGAGTTGATCCAGACGGAGCTCGCCCGGTTCGTGCAGCGCGCCGTGGCCCGCGGGCACGAGCGCCGCGTCGTGGAGGACATCGCGGCGCAGATCGAGACCTTCGGGCGCTACGGCTTCAACAAGTCGCACGCCGTGGCGTACTCGCTCCTGTCGTACCAGACGGCGTGGTTCAAGGCGCACTACCCGGCGGAGTTCATGGCGGCCCTGCTGTCGTCCGAAATCGGCAACACGGACAAGGTGGTCGAGTACATCAATGAAGCGCGGGAGCTGGGCCTCGAGGTGCTGCCGCCCGACGTCAACGAGTCCGGGTTCAAGTTCACGGTGACGGGCGAGCGCCGCCTCCGCTGCGGCCTGGGCGCCGTCAAGAACGTGGGCGAGGGCGCCATTGCGTCGATCATCGCGGGGCGCGAGCGGGACGGCCCGTACCGCGCGCTCGTGGACCTGGGCGACCGCATCGACCTGCGGCTGTGCAACAAGCGCGTGCTCGAAGCGTTGATCGACGCCGGCGCCTGCGACTCGCTCGGCGGCCACCGCGCCCAGCTCCTCGCGGCGCTGGATTCCGCGTTCGCGGAAGCACAAGTACGCCAGCAAGAGCGGGAAAGCGGCCAGGTCGCTCTCTTCGGCGACGACGCCCCAAGCCCCGAGCCCCGAGCCCAGAGCCCCGACGTCAGCCCCTGGCCGGAGCAGGAGCGCCTCCAGCGCGAGAAGGCGGTGCTTGGCTTCTTCATCTCCGGGCATCCACTGGCGCGCTACCGGCTCGAGGCCGAGCTGTTCGGCACCCGCACGACCGCGACGCTGGGCCGCTGGAGCGAGCAGAAGGTCACGATCGCGGCCGTGGTGACGGCGGCCAAGCGGCAGATCTCCCGCAAGAGCGGCGCGGAGTACGCCCGGGTGGTGCTCGAGGACTTTCACGGGTCGGCGGAAGCGCTGGTCTTCCCCGAGGCGTGGGCCCGGCTGAACCAGCTCATCCTCCCGGACGCGGCGCTGCTGTTCACCGGCGGGTACAGCGCCCGGGACCGGCAGGAGGAGACGGCGCCGTTCATCGTCGAGGCCGCCGAGCCGCTGGAGGCGCTGCGGTCGCGGGGGGCGATCGCCGTCGCCCTGCGGTGGTCCGCCGCCGACCCCCCCGAGCCGGAC
>JBOHSV010000015.1:0-3038 GCA_050921735.1 Gemmatimonadales bacterium
GCGCCATCGTCTTCGTCCAGCTGCTGTAGGCGGGGCTCGAGCGCCGGCTCGAGGAGGTGGTGCAGGGCGTCGTCGCGGCGCTCGCGCCCGAGGGCGTGCTGCTGCGGAACGACGCGCCCATCCGCCGGCACGAGGGCCTGGGCGCCGACGTGACGGTCGCGCACGGCACGGTGCCGGAGGCGGTCGAGGTGACCGAGCACGGCCTGCGCTACTTGGCGGCGCCGTGGACCGGGCAGAAGACGGGCGCCTTTCTCGACCAGCGCGACAACCGCGTGCTGGCGGCCGCGCACACGCCGCCGGGCGGCCGTGCGCTCGACGTGTTCACGTATCACGGGGCGTTCGCGCTGCACCTCGCGCGGCGGGCCGCTCGGGTGACGGCCGTCGACGCGAGCGCCGACGCGCTGGCGCGGGGCGCCGAGAACGCGGCGCTCAACGGGCTCGCCAACGTCACCTGGCGCGAAGCCAACGCGTTCGATTTCCTGCGCGAGCTGGAGCGGGCCGGAGAGCGATGCGACGCCATCGTGCTCGACCCGCCCGCGTTCGCCAAGAACCGGGACAGCGTGCCCCGCGCGCTGGGCGGCTACAAGGAGATCAACCTGCGCGCCATGCGGCTCCTCTCCCCGGGAGGCGTGCTGTTCACGTGCTCCTGCTCCTATCACGTCACGCCCCCCCTCTTTCACCAGATGGTCGGCGAGGCGGCGCGGGACAGCGGACGACGGCTCGCGGTCGTGGCCCGCACGGGCGCGTCGGCCGATCACCCGGAGCTGCTCAACGTTCCGGAGACGGGCTACCTGAAAGGGGTGCTGCTGAGGGCGGTGGACTGACCGCCCCGTTGATTTCCCGAAGCGGTTTCACAACCTTGCACCCATGCCGCCGCCGCGGGCCGGTGCGCCCGACCGGACTTCCGCCGTTCGCCGCGTGCTGGTCGCCCTGCTCGTCGCCAACCTGGCGGTGGTCGGGGCGAAGCTGGTCATCGGCGTCGTGTCCCAGTCGCTGGCGGTCCTGGGCGACGCGCTGCACTCCACGATCGACGCGCTGAACAACGTCCTCGCGCTCGTGGTGGTGCGGCTGGCCGCGAAGGCCCCGGACGAGGATCACCCGTACGGGCACGGCAAGTTCGAGACGCTCGGCGCGCTGGCGATCGTGGGCTTCATGTCGATCACCTGCTTCGAGCTGATCCGCGACGCGGTGGGGCGGCTGGCCGCCAGCCGCCCCGCGCCGTTCCTGTCCGACGTCCAGCTGGCGGTCCTGACGGTCACGCTGGCGGTCAACATGGTCGTGGCGTGGTACGAAAACCGCCGCGGCCAGGAGCTGGAGAGCGACCTGCTGCTGGCCGACGCCGCGCATACCCGCGCCGACGTGTTCATCACGATCGGGGTGCTGGTCGGGATGTTGCTCGCCCGGCGCGGGCTGTGGTGGGCCGACCCGGCGCTGGCGCTGGTGATCGCGGGCTTCATCGTGCGGATCGCGTACCGCATCTTCCAGCGCGCCGTCCCGGTCCTGGTCGACGAGCGGGCCATTCCCGATACGGCCATCCGCGCGCTCGCCGAGGGCGTGTCCGGCGTCATCAGCGCGTACGGTATCCGCTCGCGGGGTGGAACCAACCCGCAGCAGCGCTATGCCGAGGTGACCATCGCGGTGGACCGCAACGCCAACGTCGCCGCCGCGCACACCATCGCGGACGAAGTGGAGGAGCGGCTGAAACGCGAGCTGCGACTCAACGAGGTGACCGTGCACGTGGAGCCATGCTGAGCGAGCCGACCCGCCGCGCGGCGTTTCGGCCCGCCGGGCGCCCGCCCGCCTCGCTGCGCCAGGAGTATCAGGAATTCCTGCTCGAGCGGATCGAGGAATACAAGAACTCGCTCACCCGCGAGGAGCTGCTCGAGATCGGCGACGAGGCGGTCAAGGAGCTCGAGGCCAGCGCCCAGGGAGGGGGCCAGTACCTCCTCACCGAAGTGCTGCTGCTCGAGCACGTCGACCGCCTCATCGCCCGCCGCCTGAAGCTGCCCACGTTCCGCCGCTGGTCCCAAAAGCACCGCGCCCTCCGCACCGCCCAGCGCGAGCCCACCCATTGGGGTCTGGCCTCGGCGCATCCGCTCGTGCCCTGGGCCCGCCGCCTCCACCCCGGCGACGTGGCCGTGGTGGTCGGCGCCGGCGCCGCCGCCGAGGCGCTGTTCCTCGCGGCCCACGACGCCACGGTCCTGCTCGTCGAGCAGGACCTCCACGCCCTGGAACACGTGGAGCAGCGCGCGGTCACCGAGCAGCTCGGCGCCCGCTTCGAGGGCCTCGTGATCCAGTTCGGCAGCTGGTTCCCCGACGTGCTCCCGCGCGTCGCGGTCATCGCCCCGTCGGCCCTCGCGGCGGCCCGGCCGCGCGACCGCCAAGCGTTGCTGCGGGATCTCCAGGCGCGCACGCGCCCGGGCGGCGCCCACATCGTGCTCTCGGCCGGCGAGAGCGCGCAGATCCTGTCGCTGGCGTCGGGCGCCGTGCAGGCGTCCTACGTGCAGGGCGGGTGGGACATCGAGCGGCGCAAGACCAAGCGGGGATTGTTCGTTGCCACCAAGCCGGCGCGTCAGGCCGACACGGTAGCGAACGTGTCGGAGTGACGACAGCGCGCCGCCACGTTACACGTTACACGTTGCAAGACAATGCGTTACACGATCATTGCGGTGGCAAGTCGCTTGCACTGACGTGCGGGCACGGATTTTCGTGCAACGTGCAACCTGCAACGGGGAACGTTCTCACATGACGTCACTCCCACTCATCCTCGACGACGAACCGATCGGCATCATCCTGCGCACGGGCCCCGAGCCGGCGCGGCCGGCCAAGATCTGGGCCTACTGCTGGTGCGCGGACGACGAGGAAAACGGGAAGCACCCGCATCAGCGAATCCCGCTGGACCGGGCGATAACCCAGTAAACGCGTTACCCGGCTAGACCGCTTCCGAAATTGAACTGAAGGTAAAGTCCCGGCAGACGATCGGCGGCACGACCACCGCCCCTCCGCCCTCCGCGCTGCCCGATTCCGAGGCCGAGATG
>JBOHSV010000016.1:0-1574 GCA_050921735.1 Gemmatimonadales bacterium
GTCATTGGCTGCTCCGCCGCTGGCCGGGCCTCACCTCGACGAAGAAGCGCTCTGACCGCCGGCCGCGACCTGATCGGCGCGCGGTACCGGCGCCCCCTGGAGGTCGTGCCCCTGCCCCAGGAGGGGCAGCGGGGCGTGGTGGTGGGCGGCGAGTTCGTGTCGGCGGACGAGGGGACGGGCCTCGTCCACCTGGCCCCGGCGTTCGGCGCCGACGACTATGCGGCGGGCCGCCGGTACGGGCTCGCGTTCGTCAATCCCGTGGCGGCCGACGGCACCTTCCAGGACACCCGCTGGCCCGAGATCAACGGCCGCCTGGTCACCGACCAGGAGACCAATCAGCTCATCATCGAGCGGCTGAAGCGCGAGGGCCGCTGGCTCGAGACGCGGCCGCATACCCACAGCTATCCGTTCTGCTGGCGCTGCGACTCGCCGCTCATCTATTACGCGCGCACCTCGTGGTTCGTCCGCACCACGGCGTTCAAGAACCGCATGGTCGAGCTGAACGCGCGGATCGACTGGCATCCGCCCGAGGTCGGCGCGGGGCGGTTCGGCGAGTGGCTCGCCAACAACGTGGATTGGGCGCTGTCGCGCGACCGCTTCTGGGGCACGCCCTTGAACGTGTGGGAGTGCGACCGCGAGGCCGAACACCGAGACGTCATCGGCTCCTACGCCGAGCTGTTCGAGCGGGCGGCGCCCGGGGCCAACGTGGCCGATCTGCTGCGCGATTTCGACCCGCACAAGCCGTACATCGACGGACACACGTGGGCGTGCCGCTCCTGCGGCGGCACGATGCGCCGCGTGCCCGAGGTGATCGACGCCTGGTTCGACTCGGGGGCGATGCCGTACGCGCAATGGCACTACCCGTTCGAGCACCAGGCGGAGTTCTCCGCCCACTTTCCGGCGGACTTCATCTGCGAGGGCGTCGACCAGACACGGGGGTGGTTCTACTCGCTGCTCGCGATCGCGGTCGGGGTGTTCGACGAGGCGCCGTACAAGCACGTGATCGTCAACGAGCTGGTGCTCGACGCGCAGGGCCAGAAGATGTCCAAGAGCCGCGGCAACGTGGTGAATCCCTGGCAGGTGATCGAGCGGGACGGCGCCGACGCGGTCCGGCTGTATCTCTTGGGGCAGAGCGCCGTGTGGCTGCCCAAGCGGTTCGATCAGGCGCAGGTCGGCGAGCTCGCGGGCGGGTTTCTGAACACCCTCCGCAACACGTACGCGTTCTTCGCCATGTTCGCGTTCGATTGGCGCGCCGGGGACGACGGGCCCCCGGTCACCGAGCGGCCCCTCATGGACCGGTGGCTGCTGGCGCGCCTCGACGAGACGGTGGACGCCGTGCGCCGGACCTGGAGCGGGTTCGACGTCACCGCCGGTGTCCGCGCCACCATGGACCTGGTCGCGGATCTCTCGCACTGGTACGTGCGCCTGACGAAGCCGCGGTTCTGGGCTCCCGACCGCGCGGCCGAGCCGGCGGCGCTCGCCACGCTCCACGAGGCGCTCGTGACCGTGGCGCGGCTGCTCGCGCCGGCCGCGCCGTTCCTCGCCGACTGGATGCACCGGGCGCTCGCGGGAAC
>JBOHSV010000017.1:0-3746 GCA_050921735.1 Gemmatimonadales bacterium
GGGCACGGCATGCCGTGCCCCTACCCGCCCCGCATCGCATCCACGAGCTGCCCCACCGCCCGCCGTCCTTCGTCCGCCGCCGGCCCCCAATGCTGCCAGCCGACCAGCTCGGAGTGCGCGAACGCGATCCGCCCGTGGGGGGTCCGGATGACGTCGCGTGCCGCCTGGCCCGATGCCCCGCCGAAGAAGCCCGGAAACGGAACCGAAAACGCGTGGCCCCAGCGGTTCAGAATCAACCCGGCCACGTCCCGCCGGGGATCGAAACCGGCCGAGCCGAACAGCTTCATCATCTGCGCATAAATCCGCCGCTCGTATTCCTGGTAGGACGTGTTCAATAGCTCCACCCGACCCTGGGTGGCCTGCGCCCTGAGGGGCAGTCCGGGACGATGAAACGGTGTGTAGAACGTCAGGATCGTCGGCTGTTCCGGGTCCAGCGGGGGCTGGTAGCCGCCCACCTGCATCGGGTTCCTGATGTTGCAGGTGTACCCGAAGTTGCCCTCGCCCCGGTCCCAGATGGCGGCTGTGATCCTCAGCTTGTAGAGGAACCGCCAGTTCGTGAGCGCGACGTTGGCGACGAGGAAGGGCGCGTGCACGAATTGCGCGTACGCCTCCCGGTGCGCCGGCGGCATGTCGCGCACCACGTGCAGGTTCATCCAGCCGCCCGTGGCCATGATCACTGCCCTGGCCCGGACCCCGTGAAGCCGCCCATCGCGAGCGTAGACGACGTTCACCGCGCCTGAGGTCCCAGGACTGCCCTCGTGCGCCACGCTGACGACGGTGGCAGCGAGGCGCACGCGGAGCGGCTGCCCCGGCCGATCGAGCGCCGCCAGGTTGATGCGCCCGGTGATGATGTCCTCGAAGCTGTCGCCCCCGGCGAGGGCGTCGGGGATCAGTCGCTTGATGAAATAGCGGACGAAGCCCGAGTTGCCCCCGGGGAACGACGTTCGGCGCAGATCCGCGGGAAGAGGCTCGGTGAGGCCCGGCATGGGGAGCTGATAGGCCACGTACGCCGAGACGGCATCGCTTCCCAAGCCGACCGCGGAAGCCAGGAACTGGTCCGCGTAGCGCGCCGCCTCCGGGCCCAGGTGGAGCTCCCGGTCGAGGAACTCCTCATACGACATCGTATCGAGGGCCCGTACGGCCTGCTCATCGGAGGCGAACCGCCGCATCGCGCCCGAGGCGTGCCACCGGAGGAGCGTCGCCCGGGCCCCCTCGGGGAGCGGGGTGTTGGCCAAGCCCCGCTCCCACATGTCGATCGCCCAGGTCCCTTCTCCCGGCGCGCCCGTGGGGAAGAAGTGCCCGACGCTCGTGTTCCCCTCGAGCCCCCGAACCAGGTACTCATAGTTGTCGGGACTGAACCGCAGGGGCTTCTTTTCGGTCGGCCAGGTTCGCAGCTCGAACTCCCTCGGCACGCCCAGCTCGGCATAGTATCGGGGATCCCCGGAGGCCTCGTTCGGATCCGCGACGGCCGGGGGCACGAAGAAGCCGTTCGAGCCCTGCGGCCCGATGAGCCGGACCCCGCCCACGTCGAACTCGTTTTCCTTGGCCTCGCCGCCGAACATCGGGTGGTTGTCCAGCATCAGGCAGGTCTGCCCGGCCCGCCCGGCCCCCCGCCGCTTCGAGTACTCCAGCGCCGCCCCGAGCCCGGCCAGGCCGGCGCCGACGATCACCAGGTCGTAGTCCTCTGTCGTGGGGACGCCGGCGAAGCCGGTCGAAAACCCGCCATCGCGCAGGCGATGGGCCGTCTCCACGGCCTCCGGCGTGTTGCCGTGCGAGAAGCGGTAGTCTCCTACGCCGCCGTAGCCATACCAGTCCGGACGGAGGGACCAGGAGGCTCGGGGGCGGCACCCGAGCACCGCGCCGCTGACGCACAGCAGTGCGCCGTTCAGGAAATCCCGCCGCGTGATGTCTGGGCCGAATCTCATGGCAAAGCCACAGGGGCACGGTGTCCCCCTGCCCCCGTCGCGTGTGTCACGTCCCAGCCTGTCTCAGGCCTCGGTGTAGAACTTCGCCCCCGCCACCGCCGCGATCGGCAGCAGCACCAGCGCCACCAGCGTGCCGATGACCATCATATTCATCGGGAACAGCCCCATCGGCGCCTCGCCAATCGCGTGCAGCAGCCCGATCGCCACCCACATGAACAGCCCCGCGTAGACCGCCGTGCGCGGCCCCGCCCCGAACCGCGGCCGAATCGCCGCGTACAGCCACACCAGCGCGATCCCATACAGGAAATCCAGGACGACGAACCAGACGATCGCGGACCCGCCGATCGGCCCCTTCCCCAGCGCCTGCATCGCCATGTTGATGTCCTCGGCCAGGATCACCCCATACAGCAGGTAATCGACCACGTTCAGCACCAGCCCCGCGAGCAACCCGCCGACCAGCACGCCTTGCATGTTGATCTTGCCCATCACCCACCTCCGGATACGGGGAAGGAAGAACGCCCCTCGGACCGCCCGGGCCGACAGTAGGGGCCGGGGTCGGGGGCGTCAATAGCGAGTTGGGGGAGGGGAGCGGTGGCGGGGGGGGTCAGGCGCTGCGCAACAGCCGGCCGGCGGCCTCCCGGGTGAGCTGGCTGATCCACGCGGCGGCCCCCATCGCTCGGGGCAACCGCCCCCCCGCTTCCTGCCAGGCCGCGGTAAATGCTTCCGAGACCGCCGCTTCCGCGGTCTCGGGGTCGACCAGCACGCTATAGGCGATGGCGTAGGCGGTGGTTCCGTAGCGCAGGCGGAACTCCCGAAGGGCGGCGCGGTCGCCTTCGGCGATCCGCCGGAGCAGGGCCTGGTCAGGGGTGCGGCGATCGGGCATGGTCAAATCCCTCGTCGCGGTGACGTGCAATGACTCCTAAAGAGCGTCGCCGTCCGGCGCGGGTCACGCGAGGCCGGAACTGCCCGTCACGTCGAGCGTTACCGACGCTCCCCGGATCGACTCTTCACGGGGCGGCCGTTGCCCTCCGTCGCCGGGCTCCGTAGCATCCCCGGGGAACCGGACATTGCAGGGGACTCTTCGGGCGTGAGCGTGCGCGAGGCCACGACGGATGGCGAGGTGGTGCGGGCGGTGCTGGCGGGGGACGTCGAGCGATACGCGGCGCTCGTCCGCCGCTACCGCGACCGCTACGCGCGCTATGCCGCGCGGATGCTGGGCTCGCCGGACGCGGCGGAGGACGCCGTACAGGACGCCTTCGTCCGGGCGTACGACCAGTTGGGCCAGTGCCGGGATCCGGACAACTTCGCGGGATGGTTCTTTCTCATCCTCCGGAACCGGTGCTATGCGGAGCGGCGCCGCGTGAAGCGACAGGGGCCGCCGCTGGACGAGCTGCAGACCCAGGTCGCCGGCAGCGACCGGTCCGACGGCGGCGTGGAGCGGGCCGAGCAGCGATCGGCCTTGCGGCGCGCCCTGCTCAAGCTGACGGCCGAACAGCGTGAAGTCTTCGTGCTGAAGCACGTGGAGGAGCTGTCGTACGAGGAGATCGCCGCGCTCACCGGCGCGACCGTTCCCTCGCTTAAGATGCGCATGCACCGGGCGTACGACCGGCTGCGCGAGGAATTGAAGGAGCAGCTATGACCACGCAGTCCTGGCATCCCCTGGTGCAACGGCTTCTGGACGGAGAGATCACGCTCGCCGACCTGCCGCCCGACCTCGCGGCCGAGGGCCGGGCCGCCCTGGGCCTGCTCGCGGGCGTGGATCGCACGCCGGTGGTGTTGCCCGAGGAGCTGGACGATCGGGTGATGGCGGCGGTGCGGCGC
>JBOHSV010000018.1:0-4046 GCA_050921735.1 Gemmatimonadales bacterium
GGGGGCGGGCGAGGGGGCCGATGCGGGAGCGGCGGCGGGCGCCGGCTTCTCGGCCGCGGCGACCGCTCCCCGCTCCCCGCTCCCCCCGTCGACCTTCTCGCCGGGCTCGCCGATGTACGCGACGACGTCCCCCACCGGCACGGTCCTGCCCTCGGGAACGAGCACCTTGATGAGGTGGCCGTCGCTGCGGGCCACGAGCTCCATCACGGCCTTGTCGGTTTCCACCTCGGCCAGGGTGTCGCCGGACTTGACCGCGTCCCCCTCCTGCTTGGTCCACTTCACCAGGCGCCCCTCCTCCATGGTGGGCGAGAGCGCCTCCATGTGCACCTTGGTGGTCACGGTCAGTCGAGGTAGAGCACGCGACGCGCCGCCGCGACGACCTTCTCGGCCGAGGGCTTGGCGGCGCGCTCGAGGTGCTTGTTGTAGGGCATGGGGACGTCTTCGTGGGTGACGCGCAGCAGGGGGGCGTCGAGGTGGTCGAACGCTTCGCGCTGGATCAGGTCCACGACGTGGGCGCCGATCCCGCACTGGGGCCAGCCCTCCTCCACCACCACCGCGCGGTTGGTCTTGGTGACCGACCGCACGACCGCCTCCACATCGAGCGGCCGCAGCGACCGCAGATCCAGCACCTCGGCCGAGACCTGTTGCTCGGCGAGCTGCTCGGCGGCCCTGAGGGCGACCGTGACGGTCTTGGAGTGGCAGATGAGCGTGACGTCCGACCCGTCCCGCTTGACGTCCGCCTGGCCGATCGGGACCACGTGCTCGCCCTCGGGCACCTCGCCCTTCGTGTTGTACAGCATCTCGCCCTCGAGCACGATCACCGGATTGCCGTCGCGGATGGCCGATTTCAGCAGTCCCTTGGCGTCGGCGGGGGTGGCGGGGGCGACGACCTTGAGGCCCGGGAGGTGGGAGAGCCACGACTCCCAGGCCTGCGAGTGCTGGGCGGCGAGCTGGAGCGCCGCGCCATTGGGGCCGCGGAACACGATCGGGATCGGGATCTGGCCGCCCGACATGTAGAGCATCTTCGCCGCCGAATTCACGATCTGGTCGAGCGCCAGGACCGCGAAGTTCCAGGTCATGAACTCGACCACCGGCCGCAGCCCCGCCATCGCGGCACCGACGCCGATCCCGGCGAACCCGAGCTCGGCGATGGGCGTATCCACGACGCGCTTGGGGCCGAATTCCTCGAGCAGCCCGCGACTCACCTTGTAGGCGCCCTGATAGAGCCCGACCTCCTCGCCCATCAGGAACACGTCGGGGTCGCGCTGCATCTCCTCGCGCAGGGCCTGATTCAGGGCATCGCGGTACGTGAGCGTCGGCATGTTCAGTCGACCAGGACGTCGGTGTACAGCGCCGCGGGCGCCGGATCCTCGCTCTCCTCGGCGAACCGCAGCGCGTCCTCGACCTCGGCCCGCACCTCCGCGTCCAGCGCGTCGAGCGCCGGCTGGTCCACCACCCCGTCGGCCTTCAGCCGCTCGGCCAGCAGGGTGATGGGATCCCGGCTCTTGTGCTCCTCGACCTCCTCCTTGGTGCGATACACGCCGTGCAGCGGGTCCGACATCGAGTGGCCCATGAAGCGGTAGGTGCGCACCTCGAGCAGCGTGGGGTGTCCGCTCTGGCGCGCCCGCTGCACGGCGCGCTCCGCCGCGGCGTGCACCTCGAGCACGTCCATCCCGTTCACCGCCTCGGCCGCCAGGTCGTAGCTGCAGGCGTGTTCCACGACGTCGGTGACGGCCGCGACCCGCTCGAACGCGGTCCCCATGCCGTAGCGGTTGTTCTCGCACACGAAGATCACGGGCAGCTTCCACACCGACGCCATGTTCAGCGCTTCGTGGAACGCGCCGATGTTCACCGCCGCCTCGCCGAAAATGCAGACGCTGACCGCGTCGCCGCCGCGGTACTTGATCGCGAATCCCAGCCCCGCCGCCAGCGGGATGTGGCCCCCCACGATGCCGTGGCCGCCCATGAACCGCCGCTCCACGTCGAACAGGTGCATGGAACCGCCTTTGCCGCGGGAGCAGCCGGTGGCCTTGCCGAACAGCTCGGCCATGCACGCTTTGGCGGACACGCCCCGCACCAGCGCCTGGCCGTGCTCGCGGTAGGAGCAGATCACGTAATCGTCCTCGCGCAGGGCCGCGCTGACGCCCGTCGCCACGGCCTCCTGCCCGATGTAGAGATGGCAGAAGCCGCCGATCTTGCCGAGCGCGTAGGCCTCCGCCGCTTTTTCCTCGAACCGGCGAACCAGCAGCATCTCGCGGAGCATCCGGCGGTGCAGCTCCGCCTGCTGGTGGCTCTTCGACGACGGTCGCGTGGCTGTGGCCATGGTGCGGTGTAGGGTGAAGGGTGGTGGGGGGCGGCTCAGCCGGCGGCCGTCGCGCGCTCGACCTGCTCCCAGGCGTGATAGCTCGAGCGCACCAGGGGGCCGGCTTCCACGTGGCGGAACCCCATCGCGCCCCCCAGGCGCCTGAGCTCGGCGAACTCTTCCGGCGGATACCAGCGGGCGATGGGCAGGTGGCCGGCCGACGGCCGCAGATACTGGCCGAGCGTGATGATGTCCACGCCCTGCGCCCGGAGGTCCGCCATGGCGCCGAGCAGCTCGTCCCACTCCTCGCCCAGCCCGCAGATGATGCCGGACTTCGTCAGCCGATCGGGCGCCAGCTCCTTGGCGCGCCGCAGCAGCTCGAGCGCGCGCGGGTAGCGACCCCCGGGCCGCGCGATGCGATACAATCGCGGCACGGTCTCGAGATTGTGATTGAGAATGTCCGGTCGCGCGTCCACCACGATCCGGAGCGCCTCGGGATTGCCCCTGAAGTCGGGGATCAGCACCTCGACCGATGTCCCCGGCTTGCGTCGGCGAATCTCGGCGATGCACGCCGCGAAGCTCTCGGCGCCTCCGTTCGGCAGGTCGTCGCGGTCCACGCTGGTGATGACCACGTGGCGCAGCCGCATCGCGCTCACGGCTTCGGCCAGGCGGACGGGCTCGTCGGTGTCCAGCGGCTCGGGCGTCCCGTGCGCCACGGCGCAATACGCGCAGTTCCGCGTGCACACGTCGCCCAGGATCATGAACGTGGCCGCGCGGTGCTCCCAGCACTCGCCGATGTTGGGGCAGTGGGCTTCCTCGCACACCGTGTGCAGGCGCCGGTCGCGCATCAGCCGCTGCACCTCGACGTAGGTGGGCCCGCCCGGTGCGCGGACCTTGAGCCAGGACGGCTTGCGCGGCTCGGCGCCGGGGACGGCGCGACGCGTCAGTGGGACCAGGGGCGCGGCGAGGGGACTGGCCATTGAGGCGAAGATAGTGGCTGAAAGCCACAGGGGCCAGGGAACTTTCGCGAAAGTCAACCTTCTGGTTGATTTTCTTTCTGTCGGAGACGACGGAGGTGCTCCTCGATCGCGGGGTTGGCGCTGAGCGGCCCGTCGGCGATCTCGGCGATCTCCTCGGCCTCGCGCCACTGGCGCTCCAGCTCGCGAATCTCGGCGTGCTCATCCACCGCCATCTCCAGCGCCAGGCGTCGCTCGGGGCGCAGCATCCGGAGGGCGAGCTCCCGGCGCGCCACGTCGCGAATGAGGTCATCGCCGCCGCCGGCCCGATCCACCTCGCGCGCGGCGTCTTCGGCCCGCCGCCGGCCCCGGCGGGTCGCGTTGAGGTAGGTCAGGCCCTGACGCAGCGCCGCGGCGGCCTCGGCGTTGGTGAGGAGGGCGCCTTCCGCGTGGCAGCCCGGACAACTCACGAGCAGTGCGAGGTCCGCGCGCGTTTCGGGCACCACGCGCGCGTGCTGAATGTGCTTGGCCCGGAGCTGCATGGGCGTGCCGCAGCGCTCGCACACGGGCGGCTCGACGAGCCGGACCCGGCGCCGGCCCACCAGGCCGGTGTACGTCCGATCCACGAGGGCGTGGAGGTTCCAGACGAAGATGCCGAGGGAGCCCCCCGCGGCCGCGTTGGCGGCGACGCCGAGCGCCAGCGCCGCGATGGTGAGGGGTACGACGACCTTCGCGCGGTCGCGCGCCCTCGCGCGCAAGCGCTCCCCGTAGCGCCAGGTGGCCAACTC
>JBOHSV010000019.1:0-12284 GCA_050921735.1 Gemmatimonadales bacterium
TCAGGAGCGCGTGCTGAACCGTGAACGTCTGATCTCCACGATTACCGGCAAGAGTGCCGGCGGAATGATCTGCGAAGAGCTGCGCAATTCTAGTAACGTCCTCAGCAATGCGTGGCTGACCATCCCCGTTCGTGAGGATGCGACCATGCTCGTCCCGCTCGAATACCGGGTTTCCTTTCACGTCGTACCCAATTTGCTCCACTCTTGCAAAGAACACGGATGACCGGGACTCCTCAGCGGACCTCGTCCCGGCTGCTGCTGGCTTTTCGAAGATGGCCAGGGATGTCTTGATCCCTGTGCCGAACGGCACAAAGGTCTCCTGGGGGAGTGAAACGACAGCGAGTGCCTTCAGGTGATCGAGTACCCACTTGCGCACGTAGCCGGCGGACGGGTTTTGCAGGATGCCGTCTGGGAGCACGATAGCCATGCGGCCGCCCGGGCGGAGAAACCCCGCGCATCGTTCAATGAAGAGAACCTCGGGCGATTCGTCATGGGCAAGGTCTTGCAGCTTGATCCACTCACCATCGGTCCGCTGGGACCAACGGTGGCCGAGATCTAGCGCTGCCAGTATGGTGTTATCGATCACCCGCCCCTTTTTCCCGAAGGGCGGATTCGTCACCACGATATCAAAGGACTCCGGCGTAAGCCCACTCGTACCCGACGCCAGGCCAGAGTCAGAAACCCTCTCGTAAGGGAGAAGCGCATTTTCCGCAAGGATGGAGTCCTCAGAATCACAATAGAATGCGAGCTGAAGCCTCGCGACTCGGGCGATGTCGGGATTGAAGTCGATACCGCGGAGACAAGTCTTCGCGTACGCCCCTATGTCGGTTGCAGGGAAACGGTGTGCCGCGTACCGCATCGTCGCGAGGAGAAACCCACCGCTACCGCATGCGGGGTCGAGAACCCGGTCGTCGGCTTTGGGCCTGAGCAGCTCAACGGCGAGGCGTACAACAGGGTCTGGAGTGAAATACTCACCCCTAGCTCCACGTTGAGCAGCGGAAACGAGCCTCTGAAATGCCAGACCCTTGATGTCGAAGCTCGTATTTGATAGATCGACCAGCTGGAGCTGGTTGACTACATAGGCGAGTGTGAGTGGGCGTAGGTGAAGGCTCTCGCCCGGCGAGAATAGGGTCGGATGCTTGGCTGACGCGTCGGCGAAGACTCGCGCAATACGGTCGGTGAAGCTCGCCTGCTCCGAACGCCTGAGAGCGCTAAACTCTTTTGCGGTGACACCAAATCGGAGCTGGTCGCTTGGGTGGTGGCGCTCCTCCCAAAGCTTGGCAAACAGCAGCTTCGCAACCTCTTGGAATGCCTTTTCCTTGAGCCGCCCGTCATTGGCGTAGATGAAGTTGCTGCAGCGCTCCAAGAGAGCGCTGAGGTGACGAGTCGGTTGCAGGTCGCTGGGTGTTGGAAGCGTCTCCGGAGCGTTAAGGTCGCCTCCCATCAGCTCTAACTGCGGTGGTTCAATGCCGTGGAGCGATGCGGCTTGGAACTGCGCAGTCCGCGCTTTCACGAAGAGCCTCGGGGGAGGAGGGGTGATCTGTCTACGTGCATAGAGACACCAGCCAGACGGCACCTACCGCCTGTTCGCATGAGACGGAAACAGAGCCCAGGGTCGCCCTCACCCGGTTTAGCCCCACGCGAGATGGTAAGAAGTTAGCGCCTCTTGGTCAACTCAGCTTCAACACGCAGCTCTTGATCAGTCATAGGATCTGGCGTATTGATAGCCAGCGTCGCGGATGTGCGTGTCGAAGTAGTTGCCGCGCGAGGCGGCGCCCATTAGGCCCGAATAGACGTGCTCAGGAACGCCGAAGTATTGGTAGACTCTACCGCTCCGGAACTCGATCTCGAGAGTTTGGGAGGCGGCGTCATATCCCACGGATACGATGACCGAAGACGTTACCGATGTGCGATCCATCAGGACATGCCCCTCTCTACCAATATGAGTGAGACACCGACCACCTGATAGTTTAGTGTAGAGGGCGAGGGGTTCGGCGGCTCCGTGTTCCTGGGTGACTTCTCCCTCGTCAACCTCTTCTTCGACGGCCTCGGAACCTTCTTCATTATCAAAGGCCTCGTCGCCGTCGCCAGGAGCAGGCGCGGAGCCTGAGCTGCCCCCACAGCCCACGCTCGCGACCGAGCGCCTGTTGGTCAGACCGTTTCGCCTCGACGATGCGCCGGTCGTGCAGCGCCTCGCGGGTGCGCGCGAGATCGCCGACACGACGCTCACCATCCCGCACCCGTATCTCGATGGCATGGCCGAGGACTGGATCCGGACGCACGACGACGCCTGGAACCGACAGGAGCGGGCGACGTTCGCCATGACCTCGGAGGCCGAAGGCGTCGTTGGCGCGATCGGCCTCGATCTCGCCCTTCCACACCGGCGCGCCGAGCTGGGGTACTGGGTCGGCCGCCCGTTTTGGAATCGCGGCTACGCCACCGAGGCGGTGCGGGCCGTCATCGCGTTCGGCTTCGAGACCCTGGGGCTCAACCGGATTTGGGCGCGACACCTCACGCGCAACCCCGCCTCGGGGCGCGTGATGGTCAAAGCCGGGATGCGGTTCGAGGGCATCCTCCGGGAGCACGTCATCAAGTGGGACCGGCCGGAGGACTTGGCGGCGTACTCGATCCTTCGGGCCGATTACCAGCCCGCGGGTGCGCATTGACGCTCCGCGCCCCCACTCTCTAGCTTGAGAACCCCAGCCCTCCGGAGCCCCGCGATGCGCACCTTCACCCTCTCCGTGAACGGCCGGTCCCGCACCGTCAACGTCCCCGCCGAGATGCCGCTCCTGTGGGTGCTGCGGGACACGCTGGGCCTGACCGGCACCAAGTACGGCTGCGGCATCGCGCAGTGCGGCGCGTGCACCGTCCTGCTGGACGGCGAGGCGACGCGCAGCTGCACGATGCCCGTCTCCGCCGTTGGGAAGCGGGCGATCACCACCATCGAGGGGCTGTCGCCCGACGGGAGCCACCCAGTGCAGCGCGCCTGGATCGCGGAGGACGTGCCGCAATGTGGGTACTGCCAGGCCGGGCAGGTGATGGCGGCGACCGCGCTGCTCGCCACGAGCCCGCGTCCCAGCGACGGCGAGATCGACCGCGCCATGACCAACATCTGCCGCTGCGGGACGTATCAGCGCATCCGCCGGGCCATCCACCGCGCGGCCGGGGAGGTGTGACATGGCACAGGCGACGCAGACCCGCCGCGAGTTCCTCGAGACCGGCACCGCCCTGGGCACGTCGCTCGTCATCGGGTTCTACCTCCCCGCGCTCGGCCGCCGGCTGGAGACCGGCCTCACAGGCGCCGCGGCCACGTTCAAGCCGAACGCGTGGCTCGAGGTCCATCCCGACGGCGCGGTGAGCATCTGGACCGGCCGCTCGGAGATGGGCCAGGGCGTCAAGACCGCCATGCCGATGATCGTGGCCGAGGAACTGGAGGTCCCTTGGGAGGCCGTGCGGGTGGTCCAGGCGAACGCCGACCCCGCCTACGGCGACCAGGTGACGGTGGGCAGCCGCAGCGTGCGGACCGGATGGGAGCCGCTCCGTCGGGCCGGCGCGGCCGCGCGCGAGATGCTGATCTCCGCCGCGGCGCTCACGTGGGGTGTGCCGCGCGGCGACTGCCGCGCCCAGCGGGGTGTGGTGCGACACACCCCGAGCGGGCGGCAGATCGCGTACGGGCGGCTGACCGATCGCGCCGCGATTCTCCCGGTTCCCGACGACCCGCCGCTCAAGCGGGCCGCCGACTTCCGCATCGTGGGCACTCGCGTGCCGCGCGTGGACACGGCGGCCAAGGTCACCGGCCGCGCGACGTTCGGCATCGACGTGCGCGTTCCCGGCATGGTCTTCGCCGCCGTCGCGCGCTGCCCGGTGTTCGGAGGCCGGGTCAGGCGATTCGACTCGGCGCCCGCACTCGCCGTGCCGGGAGTGACCCGCGTCGAGCAGATCTCGCGCGGCGTTGCCGTGGTGGCGGAGAACACCTGGGCCGCGTTCCAGGGCAAACGGGCCCTGCGCGTCGAGTGGGACGAAGGCGCCACCGCGCGATGGTCGGGCGACGGGATCCGGCGCGCCTTCGCCGCCGCGGCGACCCGTTCGGGTGAGCCGGTCCGCGCGACGGGCGACGTCGACTCCGCGCTCCGCGGCGCCGCCCGCACGGTCGAAGCGCCGTACGAGGCGCCGTACCTGGCCCACGCCTGCATGGAGCCGATGAATTGCACCGCGCACGTGACCGGGGGCCGCGCGGAGATCTGGGCGCCCACGCAGAACCCGCAGGGCATCCAGCGCGAAGCGGCGCGGGTCCTGGGCCTACCGCGCGAGGGCGTCACGGTGCACGTGACCTACCTGGGCGGCGGCTTCGGCCGGCGCGGCGGGCCCACGGACTACGCCACCGAGGCCGTCGAGCTCGCCGGGAAGCTCGGGCGCCCGGTCCAGGTGGTGTGGACCCGCGAAGACGACATCCAGAACGGCCTGTTCCGCCCCGCCACGTACAACCTGTTGCGCGCCGGGCTCGACGGGGCGGGCCGGCCGGTGGCGTGGAGCCACAAGCTGGTCGGCCCCGACGGCGCGTCGTTCATGATCACCCGCGGCGCGGACGAGCTGATCTACGCGATTCCCAACTTCCGCCTGGAACGGGTGACCGAGGATCCCGGCATTCCGATCGCCCCGTGGCGCGGCGTGGGGCCGTCGCAGAACGGGTGGATCGTCGAGAGCTTCGTGGACGAGCTGGCGCACGCCGCGGGCCAGGACCCCTACACCTTCCGGCGTGCGCTCGTGACCGGCCATCCTCGGCTACTGGCGGTGCTCGACACCGCGGCACAGAGGGCGGGCTGGGGCACGCGGCCGCCCGCGGGCCGCCACCGCGGAATCGCCCTCTGGCTGTTCAGCGGCACCTGCGTGGCGGAGGTGGCCGAGGTGTCGGTGAACGCGGAGGGCGCGGTGCGCGTTCACCGGGTCGTCGCCGCCATCGATTGCGGCATCGTCGTCAATCCCGACACCGTGGAAGCCCAGACGCAGAGCAACATCGCGTACGGGCTCACGGCTGCGCTCTACGGCGAAATCGGGATCGACCGGGGCCGGGTGGTGCAGAGCAACTTCCACGACTACCGGATGCTCCGCCTGGCGGAGATGCCCGAGGTCGAGGTCCACCTGGTCCAGACCGACAACGCGCCGAGCGGTGTGGGCGAGGCGGCGCTGCCGGCCCTCGCGCCGGCCGTGTGCAACGCCATCTACGCCGCGACCGGGAAGCGCATTCGCCGGCTCCCCATCGGGCGGGTGAGCTGACGTGATGTGTCGCGCCGCCGCCCTCCTCGCCGCACTGGCCGCCACGGCCTGCGCAGGCGCCCGGACTGAGCAACCGACCACACCGCCTGTGCCCTCGACGGCCGAGCTCGAGGCGCTCTACCGGGCCCGGACCGACAGCGCCCGGATGCGCTTCACCGAGGCCGACGTCCACTTCATGACGGGCATGATCGCCCACCACGCCCAGGCACTCGTCATGTCGGCGCTCGCCCCCACCCACGGAGCGAGCCCGGCGGTGCAGACACTGTGCGCCCGCATCATCAACGCGCAGAGAGACGAGATCGCCACGATGCAGGGGTGGCTGAGGGACCGCGGGCAGACGGTGCCCGAGGTGCACATCGAGGGCCTGAGCCTCATGATCCACGGCGTGGCCGAGCACCACCCGCACATGCCCGGGATGCTCACGCGGGCGCAGCTCGAGGAGCTCGACCGGGCGCGCGGAGCGGAATTCGGCCGGCTGTTTCTGACATACATGATCCAGCACCATCAGGGTGCCGTCACGATGGTCCACGATCTCTTCGGGACCGACGGCGCCGCGCAGGACGAGGAGGCCTTCAAGCTGGCCTCCGACATCCAGGTGGATCAGATTACCGAGATCGCCCGGATGACACTCATGCTCTCGGAGCTGCCATGACCTTCCCTGTTCGCTTTTCGACGCTCGTGGTGTCCGCCGCCCTGCTGGGCGCGGCCGCCTGCTCGTCCTCCACCTACACGTCGGGATCGAGCGGCTCGGCACCTGCACCCGGGGCGGCGCGCGCGCGGACGAGCCCGGATCCCCGCGTTGGGCTCCGGCCGGGGTTGTTCGACGCCGGGGAGGCAGTGTGGAACCTGCAGGTGCTCTCGAAGACGCCGCCGCCCGAAGCGTTCGTCGGCGTCACGAACTCGGACCTCGCGTTCAAGGGCCCCTACGCCATTCAGGGCAACTACAACGGGATCCAGGTGTGGGACATCTCGAATCCCAGCCAGCCGTCCCTCGCAGTCGGATACGTGTGCCCGGCGTCACAGAGTGACGTGTCGGTCTACCAGAACCTGCTGTTCGTCTCCGGCGAGGGATTCGGCGGCCGGCTCGATTGCGGCACGCAGGGCATCGACACGACGGTGAGCCACGAGCGGCTGCGGGGGATCCGGATCTTCGACATCAGCGACATCCGGAACCCGAAGTACATCGCCAACGTGCAAACGTGTCGTGGCTCCCACACGCACACGGTGCTCGAGGATCCCGACGACAAGGACAACGTGTACATCTACGTCTCCGGCTCCGCGCCCGTGCGTCCCGCGGAGGAGCTCCCGGGTTGCTCGGGTGCCCCGCCGGACGAGGATCCGAACTCGGCGCTTTTCCGAATCGAGGTGATCAGGGTACCGCTCGCGCACCCGGAGCAGGCGGCCATCGTGAGTCACCCCCGGATCTTCAACGACCTGGCGCCGCCGCCGCGGCACGGCGAGACGCCGGAAGACATCGCCGCGCGCCAGGCCCGGGTGGACTCCGTGCGGCAGGCGGGGGGGTTCGTCGTGACGGTGCGCGGCGACGACATCATCCTCGGCTCGAGGTTCGTGAATCCGCGGCTCGACAGCATCGTCAAGGCGCGCGGCGACACCGGCGCGCCCACCGGCGCCGATACCGCGGCGCTCCGCGCCGCGCTCCCCGGCATCGTCGAAGCGATGATCGGCACGCCGAGGCCCCGCACCGGACCAAACCAGTGCCACGACATCACGGTGTATCCCGCGATCGGCCTCGCGGGTGGCGCGTGTGGCGGCTACGGACTCCTGCTCGACATCCGCGATCCCGTGAACCCGGTCCGCATCGGCGCGGTGAGCGACTCCAACTTCGCCTACTGGCACTCGGCGACGTTCAATAACGACGGCAGCAAGATCCTGTTCACCGACGAGTGGGGCGGCGGCGGGCAGCCCAAGTGCCGCGCGACGGACCCGAAGGAGTGGGGAGCGGACGCGATTTTCACGCTCGACAACCGCGAGATGCGGTTCCGGAGCTACTACAAGCTGCCGGTGCCGCAGACGTCGCTCGAAAACTGCGTGGCGCACAACGGTTCGCTGATCCCGATTCCGGGACGCGACGTGATGGTCCAGGGGTGGTATCAGGGCGGTATCTCGGTGTTCGACTGGACCGATCCCGCGAACCCGGTGGAGTTCGCGTTTCTCGATCGGGGACCGGTGGACTCGGGCCGGATGCGCAGCGGCGGGAGTTGGTCGGTGTACTGGTACAACGGCGCGATCGTGAGCTCGGAGATCGCGCGCGGGCTCGACATCTTCGAGCTCGCGCCGAGTGCCTTTCTTTCGCGGAACGAGATCGACGCGGCCCGGACGGTACGGCTGGACCATCTGAACGCCCAGGGCCAGCCCAGGTTCGTCTGGCCCGCCACGTTCGCGCTCGCCCGGGCGTATGTGGATCAGCTCGAGCGCTCGAACGGCCTTTCGGCCGCCCGGATTCAGGCCGTGCGGCAGCGGCTCACCGCGGCGGAAGGCGCATCGGGCGCGGCTCGGCGGGAGGCGCTGACGACGCTGGCGAGCGAGCTCGCCGGCGAGGCAGGCGGGTCGCGTGACGCGGCGAAGGTGCGGCGGCTGGCGGACTCGGTGCGGGAGCTGGCGGCAGCGACGTAGGGTACCCTTCCGTGGCGCGCAGGCCGGCTTCGGTCCTGACCGCGGCGCTCGGCGTCCTCGGGGCGGTGGTGCCCGCCGCCGCGAAGGGTCAGGGGTGGGGCGCGGTTGAAGGACGGGTCATCGACCCCATTGGCCGGCCTCTGGCGGCCGCGGAGGTGACCGCGGCGCGACCGGGCATGCAGCCGGCGGGCCGGGCGACGAGCGACGCCGACGGCGCGTGGCGCATCACTCACCTGGAACCCGGTCGGTACCGGATCAGCGCCCACCGGCTGGGCCACGGCCCCTCCCGACACGACATCGAGGTGGAGCCAGGCCGCACGGTGCGGCTCACCCTGGTGCTCGAGCCGGTCCCCTTTACGCTCGACTCACTCGTGGTGACCGCCCCGGCCGCCGCCATCTCCACCCGCGATACCGAGCTCGGCAGCACGGTCACGGTCGGCGAGATCGCCCTGCTGCCGACGACGCTCGACGTCCGTGAACTGATCGCCCTCACGCCCGGCGCGAGACCCGATCACATCTGGGGCGGCGCGTCGGACCAGGCCAATTCCTACGCGCTCGACGGCACCACGGTCAATCATCCCGGCCTGGGCGGCGCATTCTTCCTGCCCAGTCCCAGCTGGATCGAGACCATCGAGGTCCGCGGCCTCGGCGCCGGGGCGGATGTGGGGGGAGCGCAGGGCGGGCTCGTGGAAGTGGTCACGCTGCGGGGCCGCAACGTGTTGGAAGGCGCGCTCCGGACCGCGGTCGAGTCCCACCGGCTCAATGGCTCCAACCTGATTCCCGGTGAGGTCGGCCGTGAGCTGGCGGGCCGGTGGGAGCTGGACGGGCAGATCCGCGGCCCCCTGGTCCGCGATCGCGTGCACTTCGCGCTGTTCGGGCACGTCGTCCGGCACGACGAGCTCGTCCCGAGCTACCTCCCCGCCGGTACGGGCGAGGCCGTACCGCCGCGACCGTCGTTCCAGGACCGGCGCTGGCTGGCGAAGGTGAGCTGGAAGGCCGGCGGCCGCGATCTGCTCCAGGGCAGTCTCATGGGGCGGCACCAGAACGGCGACCGGGTCGGCCAGACCGGATACGAAGCGACGGACGCCACGGAACGGCTGCGGCGGTGGAACCTGGCCGGGAACCTCACCTGGCAGCGGAGCTGGTCACCCCGCAGCGCACTCACGGTGCGCCTGGGTGGGCACGTCGCCCGGGAGCGGTTCGACCCGTACCACGGCGCCGCCACGCCGGGCATCGAGCTGCTGACGCAGGTGAACCCTCCCCGATACCAGAACGCGCCGTTTCGCACGTGGTCGGCGCCGTCGAGTCTCGGATTGACCGCGACCTGGATACGGCGCGGCCGCCTCGCCGGCCTGGAGCACGAGGTGCGGCTGGGCGGTGAGTACACGCTGGGTGGCTGGTACTTCGTGCGTGGGCGAAACGGCGGGATGACGTGGCGGCCACAGCGCGTGGCCGGGTTCGATCCCGGCAATCCCGCGACCTGGGTGTATCTCGACGCGATCGGCACCGCGTGGGGTGGCGACGCCCGAATCGACTCCGAGGTCCGGAACGCCGCGGTGTTCGTACAGGACCACATCGGGATCCTCCCGTGGCTGCGGTTCAATCCAGGGTTGCGGTTCGCGTGGTGGAGCGGGGCGCTCAAGCCCGCGACGGGCCCGCGATTCACCGCCGTGCGGGACCACGGCCTCGAGCCCCGGATCGGGGTGGTCGCCGACCTGGACCGGCGGGGCAGGCTCGTGGCCAAGGTCCACTGGGGCCGGTACCACCAGCCGATGTTCGCGGGCCTGTTCGAGCGGGTGGAGGGAGCCGGGGCCTTCCGCGACGAGGAGATCTGGTCGTACCTGGGCGCGGCGCCCGCCACGCCGACGGACGTGTTTACGATCGACCAGCGCGAGGCGCTGGCCGCGGCAGGGCTGTTTCGCTTCGAGGAAGCGGTCCGGCTTGGTCAAGCGGGCCGAGTCGAGCGCTACCGCCAGCCGTACGTCGATCAGACGGTGCTCTCGCTCGAACGCGCCTTCGGCCGCCGCTGGAAGGTTGGGGTGGTGTACATCCACCGGCGCAACCGCGACCTCGTCGCCCTGGTCGATCGCAACCTGGCGTCGAACTACACGGTGGTCGAGAACGTCGTGCTGCTCGACCGCTTCAAGCGGCCGTTGCTCTTCAACGGCCAGCCGCTGGTGTTGGAGACGCTGGCCATCTCGAACGAGGACATCCTCCGGGTGCAGGAGCTGTTGCGGCAGGGCCTCCTGACGGGGGGGGAACCGAACACACTCTATGCCCCGCCGGGTCTGACCGCGGCGGAGCTGGCCGCGCTCCGGTACGACCCCGACCTGGTCCTGACGAATGTGCCCGAAGCGACGCGCCGGTTCGACCAGCTCCAGCTCCGGCTCGAGGCCCGCTACCGAACGTGGTGGGTGGGGGGATCGGCCACGGTGTCCGCGCTCGAGGGAAACTACAACGTGGTGACGGGACCGGATGACTACACCACGGGTGGGCCGGGCCCCTGGGTGCGGTTGAACGAGCAGTACAACTTCTTCGGCCCGCTCAACAACCAGAGCCGATTCGAGGGGAAGCTCTATGTCGGTGGGCTACTGCCGGCACGGTTTCGCGGCGGCGCGTATTTCTCGTACGCCACGGGCGATCGCGTCACGCCGACCATGTTGATCTCGGGCCTGCTCACCGACTACGCCGTCGCGCTGCCGCGGACCGGGGTTCCAGGGGTCATCGACACACTGTCGTTCCATCGCTTTCTGTTCCGGACCACCGGCGGCCACCGGATCTTCATCCAGCCACGCGGGACCTACCGGTATCAGTCACGGGCCTCGCTCGACCTGCACCTGGAGCGGAGCTTCCCGCGCGGCCGGACTGAAGTCGTGCTGACCGTCGACGCGTTCAACGTCTTGGGCGACCGCAGCGTCACCGGCATCCAGACCGTCGTGAATACCGCGGGGAGACTGTTCGGCAGTGACTACGGCCGCGTTCGGTCCCGGGTCTCGCCACGGACGCTGCGGCTGGGGGCGGGCGTACGGTTCTAGGCTCGTGTTGCGTGGACGCATCGGACGACAGGCTCGCGTTGGACGCCGTGACCTCTCGCGGCCCGCCCGGGGTATCACTCCCAGGGTTCCGCCACCGGGCCATTCGCAGGAGGGACTGATGCGTCAGATCACGCTCATCGTCGCCGCGGGGCTTGCCGCCTCGCTTCTCGTGCCCCCGCTCGCCGCTCAGCGCGTCCAGTTCGGCGCGCTGGTCGGGTACAGCCTGGTCGGAGGCGGCGACAGCCGCGCGGTCGTGGACGACGGGGGCTCGACCGTGACCGGCGCCGGCCGCGCGGGCCTGCACCTTCGGGGCTTCGTCGACATCCCTCTGAGCAGCAGTACCTTCACCTTCCGCGCCGAGCTCTTCTACAATCGCCTCACCTCCTCGCCCAACAGTTATGCCGTGGTGGGGCGGGAGACCGCGCAGCAGGCGCTGACGGACCGGACCGCGGGCCTCTCGGGCAGTTTTGTCGCGGCGACCAGCGGCAGCGCGCGGGTGGCGCCCTATTTCGCCCTCGGGGCCGGTGTGTTCACGACCACGCTGGGCTACAACCCGGATCCCTCCGCCACGGAAGTCACGCGCACGCAGGGCGGCATGGGCCTCGGGCTGTTGGCGGGGGGCGGGCTTCGCATCCGCACGCAAGGGCCCACGGTGCTCGTCGATTGGCGCTACTACCAGGCGCTGCACAACACGCGGGGCAGCGCGTTCATGCCGCTGTCGATCGGCATGACGTTCTGACGTCGTTGCGTTTTCGAGCTGGCGGGCGCGGCCGGGGAGGCTAGAATCCCCTGGTGCGCCCGCGGCAGCTGTACCTCGCGACCCTCCTGCTCGTCGTGGGAACGGCGCTCGGGCTTTCGGGCATCGCGCCGTACGATCGCACTACCTGGTGGCTCGAGACCTTTCCGGTGCTCATCGGGGCGCCGGTTCTCCTGGCGACCGCCCGCCGCTTCCCCCTCACCCGGTTGACCTACACCCTGCTCGCCGTCCACGCGCTGATCCTCATCCTCGGCGGCCATTACACGTACGCGCGCGTGCCTCTCGGTTTCTGGGTACAGGACCTGCTCGGCTTCGCCCGGAACCACTACGACCGCTTGGGTCACTTCGCCCAAGGATTCATCCCAGCCATCCTCGTGCGTGAGATCCTGCTGCGCACCTCGCCTCTGCGGCCTGGCCGCTGGCTTGGCGTCCTCGTGACGGCGACCTGTCTCGCCTTCAGTGCCACCTACGAGCTGTTCGAGTGGTGGGCGGCGCTGGCGGGCGGCCACGCCGCCGATGCCTTCCTCGGGACCCAGGGCGATCCGTGGGATACGCAGTGGGACATGTTCCTGGCGCTCATCGGC
>JBOHSV010000020.1:0-2795 GCA_050921735.1 Gemmatimonadales bacterium
CGCGTGCTCGATGCCGTCACCGAGCAGACGACGGAGTACACCGCGCGCGTGATCTTCCTCTGCGCCTCGGCCCTGAACTCGACGTGGCTGCTGCTGCGCACGGCGACCGACGTCTGGCCGGGAGGGCTGGGAAGCAGCTCCGGGGAGCTGGGGCATAATCTGATGGATCACCACTTCCGCGTCGGCGCGTCGGGCACGCTCGATGAGGCAGAGCTCGACCGGAAGTACTACTACGGCCGGCGCCCCACCGGCTTTTACATCCCGCGTTACCGCAACCTGTCCGGCGACAAGCGCGATTACCTGCGCGGCTTCGGCTACCAGGGGGGCGCGAGCCGGCAGGGATGGTCCCGCGCCGTGGCCGAGCTGGGCGTGGGCGGCGCGTTCAAGGACGCGATGGCGCAGCCGGGGCCGTGGACCATCGGCGCCACCGCGTTCGGCGAGATGCTCCCCAACCACGCGAACCGCGTGTCGCTCGATCTCACGCGCCGGGACAAGTGGGGGTTGCCCGTGCTCGCGATCGACTGCGCCACGGGCGAAAACGAGCGCCTCATGCGCCGCGACATGGCGAACGACATGGCCGAGATGCTCGAAGCGGCCGGCGTCAGTCGCGTGCGCACGTACGACGGCGAGTACTTCCCGGGGATGGGGATCCACGAGATGGGCACGGCGCGGATGGGCCGCGACGCCAAGACGTCGGTCCTGAACGCCCACAACCAGGTGTGGGACGCGCCCAACGTCTTCGTCACCGACGGCGCCTGTATGACGTCGGCGTCGTGCGTGAACCCGTCGCTCACGTACATGGCGATCACGGCCCGCGCGGCGGACTTCGCCGTGGCCGAGCTCAAGCGCCGCAATCTGTAACCAGCTGGGAGAAGACATGTCCGAATCATCTGAGACTCGTTCCCGCTCTCCCGGGGCGTCCTCACCCCCTGTGAGGATCGATCGCCGCGAAGCGATCGGTCGCGTGACGGCGCTGCTGGGCGGCATCGCCCTGGCGGGCGGCACGAGGCTCCTCGAAGCGGCCGAGCGGCTCCACCCCTCCATCCGCGCGGCGGTCACGCGCCGGGGCGTGGGGGCGTTCACGCCCCAGGACGTCGCGCTGCTCGATGACGTCGCGGATACCATCCTGCCCCAGACGACGACCCCGGGTGCCAAGGCGGCGCAGACCGGCGCGTTCATGGCCCTGATGGTCACCGACAGCTACACCGAGAGCGATCAGGCCGTGTTCCGCGAGGGCATGGAGAAGCTGAAGGCGGCCTCGTTCATGACGCTGACGCCGGCGCAGCGCCTCACCATGCTGGCGCAGCTCGACCGCGAGCAGAAGGCCTACATGGACGCGCGGCGCCGGGAGGACGACACGCCCCGGCACTCCTTCCGCATGATGAAGGAGCTGGCGCTGCTCGGCTACTTCACGTCGGAGATCGGGTGCACGCAGGCGCAGCGCTACATCGAGGCGCCGGGACGGTTCGATCCGTGCGTGCCGTACGCGCCGGGCGACTCCGCCTGGGCCGGGCACGCATAGGGAGGTCGTCGGCGCTACGCCTTCGGCGCCGCGGGCTTGGCCGCGTAGATGAAATCGTAGTAATCGCGCATGGTCAGGTCCGCCGCCGCCGCCTCGTCCACGATCACGATCGCGTCGCGGTGCAGCTGGAGCGCGCTCGCCGTCACCAGGCTCGCGACCGGTCCCTCGACGGCCAGGGCCACGGCCTTGGCCTTCGCTTGCCCGCTCGCAATCAGGACCAGCTTGCGCGCGTCGAGGATCGTGCCGACGCCCATGGTGATCGCGTACACCGGCACGTCCTCCCGGCGCTCGAAGAACCGCGCGTTGTCGTCGATGGTCTGCTTGGACAGCGTCTTGAGCCGCGTGCGCGAGCTCAACGAGCTCCCCGGCTCGTTGAACGCGATGTGGCCGTCCGTGCCGATGCCCAGGATCTGGAGGTCGATCCCGCCGCACTCCGCGATGCGCGCTTCGTACCACTGGCAGAACGCCGGATAGTTGCTGGTCGTGCCCGAAGGGATATTGATGTTCTGGCGCGGGATGTTGACGTGCTGGAAGAAGTGCTCGTGCATGAAGTAGTGGTAACTCTGCGGGTGATTCACCGACAGGCCCACGTATTCGTCCAGGTTGAACGTCGTCACCCGAGAGAAGTCGAGCTGCGCCTCCCGGTGGAGCCGCACGAGCTCCTGATACACGCCGAGCGGCGTGGACCCGGTGGCCATGCCGAGCACCGCGTTGGGCTTGGTGTTGAGCACGTCCACGACGACCTGCGCCGCGGCCCTGCTCATCTGCTCGTAGTCCCGCTGCACGATGACTTCCATCGGGGGAGAACCTATTGCCGGCAGGCACCGGCGGCAATTCGGGATGCCGCCCCCGGCCGGAGAGCCGCCGGACCACCGCGGTCGTCGGTTGCCCGCCACCGCGCCCGCCCGCAACTTCCCCCCATGCGCACTCCACTCACCCTCGCTCTGCTCCTCGCCGCGCCACCGGCCGCGGCCGCCCAGGCGCCCCGCGCCGTCACCGCGGACGACTACGCCCGCGCCGAGCGGTTCCTCGCCCCCCACACCTCCCGGCTGGTCAGCGGCATCGCGGGCCCGCCCACCTGGCTGCCCGACGGCCGGGCGTGGTACCGCGTGTCCACGGCCGGCGGCTCGCGGTTCGTCATGGTGAACCCCGCCCGGCGGACCCGCGCCCCGGCGTTCGACCACGCGCGCCTGGCGCGGGCGCTGAGCGCCGCCACGGGCCGGCCCGTCGAGGGCACCGACCTCCCGTTCCAGTCCTTCGAGCTGTCCCGCGA
>JBOHSV010000021.1:0-5446 GCA_050921735.1 Gemmatimonadales bacterium
GTCGCGACCACGGCCGCCCTCTGGCTCACGGCGCGCGCGCTCATGTGGACCACCCGGCGCCACTTCCCGCGGCGCGCGCGATACGTCATCAGGCAGGGCATCGCGAACCTCTTCCGCCCGCACAACCAAACCGTGGCGGTGGTGCTCGCCATCGGCTTCGGCGTATTCCTCGTGGCGACGCTCTACGTGGTGCAGAAGAACCTGGTCGAGCAGCTGGCGTTCGACGCGCGCCCCGACCGCCCGAACCTCGTGGTGTTCGACATCCAGGTGGACCAGCGCGAGGGCGTGGAGCGCATGCTCAGCGAGCGCGGCCTCGCGTTCCTCGAGGCGACGCCCATCGTGCCCGCGCGGATCTCGGCCATCAACGGACGCACGCCCGAGGCGCTGGCCGCCGACTCGCGGGGACGCGTGCCGGGCCGCTGGGCCCTGCGGCGCGAGTACCGCAACACGTATCGCGACACGGTGGTCGAGTCGGAGCGCCTGATCGCGGGCGACTGGTGGGCCGGCCCGCGGCGGCCGGGCGAGCCGGCGCGGATCTCCGTCGAGGAGGATCTGGCCGCCGAGCTGGCCGTCGGCGTGGGCGACCGCATCACCAGGAACGTCCAGGGCGTGCCCGTGGAGACGCACGTCGCGAGCCTGCGCGCGGTGACCTGGGCGCGGTTCGAGCCGAACTTCTTCGTCGTGTTCGAGCCCGGGGTGCTCGAGCGGGCCCCGCAGACCTTCGTGATCCTCGCCCGCGCAGCCGACGCCCGGCGGCGCGCCGAGGTGCAGCGCGACCTCGTGCTGGCCTACCCCAACGTTGCGGCCCTCGATCTGACGCTCATCCAGCGCGCGCTGGACGGCGTGCTCACCCGCGTCTCGCTCGCCATCCGCTTCATGGCGCTGTTCAGCATCGCCGCCGGCCTCGTGATCCTGATCGGTGCCCTGGCGGCGTCCCGCTTCCAGCGCATCCGGGAGGCCGTGCTGCTGAAGACCCTGGGCGCGAGCGCCCGGCAGATCCGGGAGATCTTCCTCACCGAATACGTCGCCTGGGGCTCCCTCGCGGCCCTGACGGGTGTCCTCCTGGCGGGCGCCGCGGGGTGGGCGTTGATTACGCGCTTCTTCGGGCTCGCGTTCCGGCTCCCCGCGGTCGAGCTCGGGGCGGTGTGGGTGGTGGTCTGCGGGCTTGTGGCCGCGGTGGGGTTCGCGAACAGCGCCGGCGTCCTGCGGGGGACGCCGCTCGGCGTGCTGCGGGAGCTGAGCGAGTGAGCGGCGACGCTGGTCGTCGTGACGCGTATCCTTGCGAGCTTGGAACGTGGACATGATTCACGCGCAGCGTCACATGGGCCCAGCGTTCTCAGTCACGTGAACATCGCGCGCGGATCTCTACTCACGCTTCTCATCGCGCTCCCGTTTTCACCGGGATGCAGCCCCGGGGAACGTCCACTGTTCAACCTCCTGCCTCCGGACCGCACCGGCGTCACGTTCGCCAATACGATCACTACCAACGACTCCGTGAACGTCCAGACCGACGTCTTTGTCTACAACGGAGCCGGGGTCGCCGTCGGGGACATCGATCACGACGGACTGCCGGACCTGTTCTTCACCGGCAACATGGTCTCGAGCCGCCTGTACCTGAACAAGGGCGACTTCCGGTTCGAAGACATCACGCACGCGGCGGGCGTCGCCACGGACCGGTGGGCCACCGGCGCGAGCATGGTGGACATCAACGGCGACGGTTACCTGGACATCTACGTCTCCGTCTCCGGGCCAGAATGGTCCACGCCGGAGCGACGGGCCAATCTGCTGTTCATGAACAACGGAGATCGAACCTTCACGGAAGCGGCGGCCGCACACCGCATCGCCGACACCGGCTTCACCACCCACGCCGTGTTCTTCGATTACGATCTCGACGGCGACCTCGACCTCTTTCTCCTCATGAACTCGCCGGCGGAGTTCGAACGTGGCGAGGCAGAGAGGCACCCGGCGGGCATCCGCAGTCAGAGTAGCGGCAGTTACGATCAGCTCTACCGCAATAACGGCGACGGGACATTCACGAACGTCTCCCGGGAGGCCGGGATCCTGACCGAGGTCGGGTATGGACTCGGCGTGGTCGTGGCCGATCTGAACAAAGACGGGTGGCCCGACATCTATGTCTCCAATGACGGCGCGCCGAGCGATGTCCTCTACGTGAACAACGGGAACGGCACGTTCACCGACAAGGCCGCCGCGTGGCTCAAGCATACGAGCATGGCGGGCATGGGCATGGACATCGCCGACTTCAACAACGACGGCTGGCCCGACATCCTCCAAACCGACATGATGCCGCACGACCTGCGCGCACGGAAGCGGATGAGCGGCTCCGAGACCTTCGGCAGCTTCATGCAGTTACGCCGAAGGGGATTCCATCCTGACTACACCCTCAACTCCCTCCAGCTGAGCAATGGCCGCACGCCAGCCGGGGACATCGTGTTCAGCGAGATCGCCCGCCTGGCGGGTGTCGCCTACACGGAGTGGAGCTGGAGTGCCCTGTTCGGCGATTACGACAACGATGGATACAAAGACATCTTCATTACGAACGGCTACCCCAAGGCGGTCATCGACTACGATTACCAGACGGCGATGCGCGTGTTCCGCAGGATCGCGGATACGGCGGAGTCACGGCGACGGGCGCGGGAAGCCCTGGAGGCCCTCCACAGCTACCGGGTGCCCAACTACGTGTTTCGGAATGAGGGTGATCTGACGTTCACCGACCGGACCGGGGCGTGGGGGATGAATCATGCGGGGTTCTCGTCCGGCGCTGCCCACGCCGACCTGAACAACGACGGCCGCCTCGATCTCGTCGTCAACAACATCGATGCGCCGGCGTTCATCTATCAGAGCGTCCGCCGCGACCCCGTCACGCGCCACTACCTGCAGGTCGTCCTGCGGGGAGCCGCTCCCAACACGCAGGGAATCGGATCGAAGCTGATGGTCACGGCCCGGGGGCAGCGGCAATACATCGACCATACCCCCTACCGCGGGTTCATGTCGAGCATGGACGACCGGATTCACTTCGGGCTGGGGGCGGCCGCGCGCGTGGACACCCTCGAGGTGGTCTGGCCCGATGGGCGCCGTCAGGTACTGACGGACGTCGCCGTTGATCGAATGGTGACCGTGAAACAGGAGGACGCCACAACCTCCACAACTTCCCCCGACCTCCCCCGCCCTCGTCTGTTCCAGCCGATGCGAGGGTTGAGCTACACGCATGATCACCGAGGGCGTGTCGATTACGGCATGCAACCGCTCTTGCCCTACATGGTGTCTCGACAGGGGCCGCCCCTCACCGTGGGAGACGTGACCGGTGACGGGCTGGACGACGTGTTCGTCGGCGGCCCGGCCGGGTTCCCGGGGAGGCTGTTCATTCAGCGCGCGGATGGCCGGTTCGTCGCGCCCGCGTTCGGACAGCCCTGGGAAGCGGACCGGGAGCACGAAGACTGGGGTGCCCTGTTCTTCGATGCCAACGGCGACGGGCGCTTGGACCTCTACGTGGCGAGCGGTGGGTATCACCTGGCACCGGCCTCGGCGTTGTTGCAGGACCGGCTCTATATCAACCGGGGCGGCGGCAGGTTCGCGAAGGATACCGTCGCGCTCCCCGAGATGCTGACCAGCACCGCGAGCGTCGTGGCCGGCGACTATACGGGCGATGGCAGGTTGGATCTCTTCGTCGGCGGGCGCCTCGTGCCCGGAAACTACCCATTCCCGACGCGCAGCTACGTGCTGCGCAACGATGGGGACAAGTTCACCGATATCACCCGGCAATCGGCGCCGGAGCTCGTCGAACCGGGAGGCCTGATCACCGATGCCGCCTGGATCGACTTCGACGGCGACGGGCGCCTGGATCTCGTGACGGTCGGGGAGTGGATGCCGATTCGGTTTTACGCGAATCATGGAGAGCGGTTCCTCGATGTCACCGCTTCACGGGGCCTGCCGCCGATGCGGGGATGGTGGTACAGCCTCGAGACCGGCGACTTCAACGGCGATGGCCGTCCCGACTTGGTCGCCGGCAACCTTGGTCTCAATCACACGTACACGACCTCGGCCGGTAGCAGGTTCGGCGTATATGCAGCGGACTTCACCGGGAATCTGACGACGGACATCGTGCTCACGCAGCAGATAGACGGGACCGAGTATCCCGTCGGGAGTTTGGCGCATCTCGGCAGAGCGATTTACACCGTAGGCGTGAAGTTCTCGACCCACGAATCGTTTTCCCGTGCCTCCGTCCAACAGGTCTTCAGCGTGCGGCAACTGAACGCGGCGCTGCACTACCAGGCGGACACGTTCGCCAGCGTGTATCTACAGAATAACGGAGACGGGACCTTCACGTCGCGGGCGTTGCCCAATCTCGCGCAGCTATCGCCGATCCGGGGGATGATCGCGCACGACGTCGACGGCGACGGGCATCTCGATCTCATCGTGGCGGGGAACATCTACCATACCGAGCCGAACACGCCCAGGGCCGACGCGGGCAACGGCCTGTGGTTACGCGGCGACGGCACCGGCCACTTTACCCCGGTCCCTCCTGTTGAAAGTGGCTTCCTGGCGCCCCGAGACGCGACGGCACTCGCCCTGACACGAACGCCAAAGGGAATCGCCGTTGTCGTTGCCAACAACGGCGATTTCCTTCAGGCGTTCATGATCCGGGCGCGGTGACTACCACCCCGTATTCTGCGTCAATCTCGGCTGGTCTCCGACCTTGCTCAGCTCGATCTGACTCGCGGGGATCGGATAGAGACTGTAGCGCGAGGTTACCGCAGCCGCGGCGCCCAGGAAGGATCTCCTGGTGCTTTCTTCCGCGATGTAGTCATTCAGCACCTGCTCGAACCCGCCCCACCGTCGGAGGTCGAAGAACCGGTGCCCCTCCATCGCCAGCTCCAGCCGGCGCTCGGCGCGAACGGCCGCCCGGGCGGTGGCCTGGTCGGGGAACGCGGCCGTATACAGCCCGATCTGGTAATCGGCCCAGGTGGTCGAGCCATCGTTGATCGGCACCGCGATGTCGGTGGCACCGGTCCCCGGCCCCTGGGCAGCTACCCCCGCCCGCGTCCGGATCTGGTTTACGATCGCCCTGGCGTTCTCGAGCACACCGGCCTCCACCTCGGCCTCCGCCAGCAGCAGCAGCAGGTCCGCGTACCGGTAGATATGGATGTTCAGGGAATTCTGTTGCGCGGGGAACCAGCCGCCGCCTTCCTGCTGCGTGCCACTGTTCTTCTCATGCACGTTCTTCTTCGGACTGTACGGGCCTCCGAACGTCGGGGACCTGATCCAGCCCGCGGCGTGGAGGCCCCAGTCCTTGTAGGGCACGCCGTCGCGGCCCACGGTCCAGTCCAACCGCGGATCGACGGGCGCCGTCGCCGACGCGTCGAACTCCGCGTCGTTGGCGTTCCAGTTAGGGTCCGACAAGGCCAGCGGAAGTCCGTTGGCATCTACC
>JBOHSV010000022.1:0-2657 GCA_050921735.1 Gemmatimonadales bacterium
GCCGGCCACGTTCATCCGGACCAGCCAGGCCCACATCTGCGCGTTCATCAGGTTCGCGGCCTTGGTATACCAGACGTTGCTGCCGACGCACGCGAACGCCAGGGGGAGCCACAGCACCGTGGCGAGCTCCATCCCGCCCAGCACGCCCGCCGAGGTCCACAGCGTGTGCATGAAGTGCCGGTAGATGAACGCGAACACGACGCCGTAGACGAGGGCCAGGATCCCCGACTTCACCATCATCGGGGTCATGTTTACCGGCTGTCCGGCGGGCGGCATGCTGGTGTAGGGCTCCATGCCCTTGGTAAACACCTTGCCCCACATCAGCCAGTCCGCCAGATACGCCGCGACGCCCGCGATGAGACCCGCCACCAACCAGTTCATGCGACCCTCCCCAGGAAGAGGTGCACAGCACGGCCGGCTTCAGTCCCACGGCCCGATCACTTGCGGGCGCCCGGCACGCCGGGCTCGGTCATGGCCCGCAGGTCCAGCACGTCGTCCAGCTCCTTGCCGCTGAGCAGGCCCTTCTCCATCACCAGCTGCCGGACGGTCACGTTCTTCGCGACCGCCTCCTTCGCGAGCTTCGCCGCTTCCGCGTAGCCGATCTTCGGCGCCAGCGCCGCAACCAGGGCCGGACTGCGCTCCAGCCAGTAGGCGCACTGTTCCCCGTCGGCCTCGATCCCGTCCACGCACCGCTCCGCCAGCACGCGGCTGGCGTTGGTCAGGATCTGCATGGTGAAGAACAGGTTGTGCGCGATGACCGGCATCATCACGTTGAGCTCGAGCTGGCCCGCTTCCGCCGCGGTCGCGACGGTCACGTCGTTCCCGATCGCCTGGTAGCACACCATGTTCACCATCTCGGCGATGGACGGGTTCACCTTGCCGGGCATGATGCTGGAGCCGGGCTGCACCGCCGGAAGGACGATCTCCGCCAACCCCGTGCGCGGCCCGGAGGCGAGCAGGCGGATGTCGTTCGCGATCTTCCCCAGGTCCACGGCGTAGGTGCGGAGGGCGCCGGAGAACGCCGCCGCGTCGCCCAGGGACTGCATCAGCTGGACCCGGTCCCGGCCTTCCCGCAGCTCGAGCCCCGTGATCGCACCGAGGTGCTTCACCATCAGGCCCGGGTACCGCGGCTCGACATTGAGCCCCGTCCCCACCGCCGATCCCCCGATGCCGAGGTCACGGAGATCGTCCGCCGCGCGGGCGAGCCGCTCCCGGTTCCGCTGAACCGTGCGGCCGTAGGCCGTGAACTCCTGGCCGAGCCGGATGGGGGTCGCGTCCTGAAGGTGGGTGCGGCCCGACTTCACGATGTCGTCGAACGCGTGCCCCTTCCGGAGGAACGCGTCGGCGAGTCGGTCGAGCGCGGCCAGCAGATCCGGGAGCAGGGCCAGGGCGCCGAGCCGGATGGCCGTGGGGATCACGTCGTTGGTGGACTGCGCCATGTTGACGTGATCGTTGGGATGCACGGGCTGGTATGCGCCGCGCGTGCCGCCCAGCATCTCGTTCGCGCGGTTGGCCAACACCTCGTTCGCGTTCATGTTGTGCGAGGTCCCCGCCCCCGCCTGGAACGGGTCCACCACGAACTGGTCGCGATGCCGGCCCGCGAGCACCTCGTCCGCGGCTCGCACGATGGCGTCCGCCCGCCGGGTGTCGAGGCGCCCGGTGTCGTTGTGGGTGAGGGCCGCGGCCTGCTTGATCCACACCACCGCCGTGACGAAGGCGGGGAGGGGCCGCTGGCCCGAGATCGGGAAGTTGTGGTGCGCCCGAAGCGTCTGGATGCCGTACAGGGCGTCCGCCGGCACCGGCAGCTCGCCCAGGGGATCCCGCTCCAGGCGCGTCTCTCGCGTGGCTTCGGTTCGGTCCGTCACGCTCGCATCCGTGTCCAACCAGGAGTCGCCCATGGCGGCGCGGACCAAGTTTAGGGGGTGCCCCCCCGAAACGCCACTACTTGGTCGGCTCCACCCGCAGCGCGTCGTTGAACCGGTTGAAATACTCCGCCAGCCCGATCACCATCGTGAGTTCGGCGATCTGGCCCGGCTCCCAGGCCGCGGCCAACCGTTCGAACAACTCGTCGCTCACGGCATGCCCCGTCTCGTGCACGACGTCCGCGTACGCCAGCGCCACCCGCCAGGCGGGGTCCAGCCGCCCGATCTGAGTGGGGTCGCCCCGGTCCTGCACCGCCTCGACCAGCGCCTCGCTCGCGCCCTGCCGTCTTGCCAAGACGGTGTGCGAGTTGAGTCAGTAGCGGCACCGATTCAGGTGCGCGATCCGCACCCAGATGAGCTCCTTGAGCTGGGGCGGGACCGTCCCATCGTTCATCACGGTTCGGAAGTGGGCGATGGCGGTCTGCAGGTGGGTGGGCCGGACGGCGAGCGTGCGGAACATGTTGGGGATGTTGCCCCGCTCGCGCAGGTACGTCTCGAAGACCGGCCGGACTTCCGGGGCGGCCTCGTCCGGGGTGAGGGCCTTGAGACGCGGAGCGGGCATCACGCCTCCGATCGCATCAGTCCGAACAGTCGCCCAACGGGTAGATGAACCCGCAATTGGGACACGGATTCTTACAGCCCCAGGGCTTCGGCGGGACTTCGAAGCCGCAGCGCAGGCAGACGGGCCGAGCGCGGCGCTCAGCCGGGTCGGTAGACGCCGGTGAGGAACGGGTT
>JBOHSV010000023.1:0-3507 GCA_050921735.1 Gemmatimonadales bacterium
GGCCAAGGTCGTGAAGGGCGGCCGGCGCTTCAGCTTCAATGCCCTCGTCGCCGTGGGCGACGGCCGGGGCCAGGTGGGCATCGCGACGGGGAAGGCCAACGAGGTGAGCGAAGCCGTCCGCAAGGCCGTCGAGGCCGCGCGCCGGCGCATGGCGGAGGTCCCGCTCACCGGCGGCACCATTCCCCACGAAATCGTGGGGACCCATGGCGCGGGACGCGTGCTGCTCAAGCCGGCGGCCACCGGCACGGGGGTCATCGCGGGCGGGCCGGTGCGCGCCGTCCTCGAGTGCGCCGGCGTGCGCGATATTCTGACCAAGAGTCTGGGGTCGACCAACCCGCACAACATGGTGCGGGCGACCCTCGAGGGGCTGCGGCGGCTGACGACGCCCCGCCGCGTGGCCCGGGAGCGTGGCATCGAGCCGGACGCAATTCCCTACAAGCCCAGGCAGGGGGCCGCGGCGCATGGCTAGGCACCCCCCGACCCGGAAGTACCGCAAGAAGAAGAGCGGGCGCGACCCCGTGCTGCCGCCGCCCGGCACGGGCGCCCTGCGCATCCGGCAGCGGCGCTCGGCCATCGGGCGGCCACCCGGCGTGCGGCGCACGCTCGAGGCGCTGGGGCTCAAGCATCATCAGGACGTGGTGACCAAACCGGACCACCCCGCCGTGCGCGGGATGCTCTATCGGGTGCGTCACCTGGTCGAGGTGACGCCCGCGAAGGAAGGGAAGTAGCCGATGGCGCGGACTAAGAGGAAGCGGACGGACGTCGAGCAGCCCGAGGTCGAGCGGCTGGCCCTGCACGACTTGCGGCCGCCGCGGGGCGCGCGACGCGCGCGCACCCGTGTGGGCCGGGGTCCGGGCTCCGGCATCGGCAAGACGTCGGGTCGCGGGCAGAAAGGGCAGAAGGCGCGCGCCGGCGGCTCCACCCGGCCCGGCTTCGAGGGCGGGCAGATGCCCCTGATCCGGCGGATCCCGAAGCGCGGGTTCACGAACCCGTTCCGCCGCCCGGCGCAGGTCGTGAACGTGCGGCACCTCGGCCTGCTGGCCGAGGGCGTGGAGGTGACGCCCGAAGCGCTGTTCGGCGCCGGTCTCATTCGCCGGCCGGCCGGGCCCGTGAAGCTCCTCGGGATGGGGGACGTGGGGCGGAAGTTCGTGGTCAAGGGCGTGGCCGTCTCCGCGTCGGCGCGCGCCAAGATCGAGCAGGCGGGCGGAACGATCGAGGCCGCGGCCCCGTGACGTCGCCGATTCCGAACATCACCAAGCTCCCGGAGCTGTGGGCGAAGATCAAGTTCACCCTCCTGGTGCTGGTCATCTACCGCGTGGGGGCGCACATCGCCACGCCCGGCGTCAACGTCGAGGCGATGGCGGACTTCATCGAGACCACGGCGCAGGGGACCTTCCTCGGGCTGTACGACCTGTTCTCGGGCGGCTTCTCGCGGGCGACGGTGTTCGCGCTGGGCATCATGCCCTACATCTCGGCGAGCATCGTGTTCCAGCTGGCGGGCCCGGTGTTCCCCATCATCGAGAAGATGCAGCGCGACGAGGAGGGCAAGAAACGCCTCACGCAGTGGACGCGGTACCTCACCGTGGTGCTGTGCGTGTTCCAGGCGTACGGCTTCGCGCTGTTCGTCGAGTCGCAGATCCCGGGCGCCGTGCCGAACCCCGGGTGGCGCTTCCAGGCCACCACCCTGCTGATGCTCACCACGGGCGGCGTGTTGGTCATGTGGCTCGGCGAGCAGATCACCGAGCGGGGGATCGGCAACGGCATGAGCTTGCTGATCTTCTTCTCGATCATCGAGCGCCTGTGGCCCGAGATGCTGCGGACGTTCGAGGCCGTCCGGTCGGACGCCATTTCGCTCGGCCGCCTGGCGATCGTGCTGGGGTTCATGGTGCTGGTCGTGGCGGGCACCGTCGCGGTGATCCTCGCGGCGCGGCGCATCCCGATCCAGATCCCGCGCAAAGTCATGGGGCGGGGGCGCATCCGGGAAGGCACCAAAACCTTCATTCCCCTGCTGATCAACTCGTCGGGCGTGATGCCCATCATCTTCGCCCAGTCGCTGATCATCGTCCCGGGCACCATCGCGACGTTTTCGGGGTCGCCGACGCTGCAAGAGTTCGCCCAGTACTTCACCGTGACGTCGCCGCTCTACATCATCAGCTCCTCGGTGTTGATCGTGTTCTTCGCCTACTTCTATACGTCCATCATCTTCAATCCGGTGGACCTGGCGGAGAACCTGAAGAAACAGGGCGGCTTCATCCCCGGCGTAAAGCCGGGCGCCGCCACGGCCGATTACATCGACGACGTGCTGTCGCGCATCACGTTGCCGGGCGCCCTGTTCCTCGCGTTCGTCGCGATGCTCCCCATCGTCGTGTTCAACGTGCTCAACATGCCCTTCCAGTTCGGCGGCACGGCGCTCCTCATCGTCGTCGGCGTGGCGCTCGACACCGTGCGGCAGGTCCAGCAGCACATGATCCTGCGGCAATACGACGGCTTCATGAAGGAGGGTCGGGTCAAGTTCCGCGGCCGCCAGCGGTTCTAGCCCGCTCCCGCCCCTGTGTTCATTCTCATCCTCGGCGCGCCGGGCTCGGGCAAGGGCACGCAGGGCAAGATCCTGGCGGACCGGCTGGGCCTCGCGAAGATCACCACCGGCGACATCCTGCGCGCGGCGGTCAAGGACGGTACCCCGCTGGGGCGCCAGGCCAAGCAGTACATGGACCAGGGCCGCCTGGTGCCCGACGCCGTGGTGCTCGACATGATCAAGGCCGAGCTCGATCGCCCGGCCCCGGCCGAGGGCGCCGTGCTCGACGGCTTCCCCCGCACGGCCGGGCAGGCGGAGCTGGTGGACAAGACCCTCGCCGCCCGCGGTCAGCGCCTCACCCACGTCCTGCTGCTCGACGTCAGCGCGGAGGAGCTGGTCCGCCGCCTGCACGCGCGGGCCGCCGTCGAAGGCCGCACGGACGACACGCCGCAGGCGATCAAGACCCGCCTCCAGGTCTACCAGCGCGACACGGCGCCGCTCGTCGCGCACTACGCCCAGCGCGGCATCGTCCACCGCGTGCCCGGGAACGGCACGATCGAGGACATCGCGGCGGAGATCAAGCGGATCATCGGGCGATGATTACGATCAAGTCGCCGCGAGAGATCGAGACGATGGCCGCGGCCGGCCGGATCGTTGCCGACACCCTCGCGCTGGTAGGCCGCCACGTCCGGCCGGGCGTCTCCACCGCCGAGCTGGACCGCGTGGCCGAGGACTTCATCCGCTCCCACCCCGGGGCCCGCCCCTCGTTCAAGGGGCTGTACGACTTCCCCGCCACGCTGTGCACGTCCATCAACCACGAGGTGGTCCACGGGATCCCCTCGGCCAAGCGGGTGCTCCGGGAAGGCGATCTCGTCAGTGTGGACGTGGGGGTGTGGCTCGACGGGCTGCACGCCGACTCGGCGGCGACGTTCCCGGTCGCGGCCGTGAGCCGGGACGCCGAGCGCCTGCTGCGCGTCACGCAGGAGGCGCTC